>CAMPJM010000653.1 GCA_946886805.1 uncultured Flammeovirgaceae bacterium
CAGGTAAAATCAACACCTTCTCATTTACACAAAATTTTTCTGGACCTTCAAAACCTTCTTCGGCAAAAACCAGAACTACAAAAAACCGCAGTCAGTGAAACGCTCCATGAGATAGCCAGAAAAATTCATAAGCGCTCCCTAGTAATCATCTTCAGTGATATGCTGGAAAACCAATCGCAGTCAGATCAAATTTTCTCTGCTCTGCAACACCTTAAACACAATAAACATGAAGTTCTTCTTTTCCACGTCAATGATACTAGAACCGAACTAGACTTCGACTTTGAAGACAAACCTCATGAATTTATCGATATCGAAAGTGGCCAAAAGATAAAATTACAACCATTTCAGATAAAGGAAACTTATAGAAAAACGGTAAAAGAGTATTTTCACACCCTTAAATTAAAAACAAGCCAGTTGAAAATTGACTTTATTGAAGCAGATATAAACCAAAGTTTTGATAAAGTACTCTCCGCTTATCTAATTAAGAGAGCCAAAATGAAATGATTTTAGGGTTTAAAGTAAATGGCTTAGTTCACATTAATGTAGTTTGACCAAAAGTGGCAGATTTTTGAGGAAAAATGAGGTGTGTTTCATGAAAATCTATCGCCAAAAAAATTGCAGGTATTAATTAAAAAAGGTGTACCATCCAGTGATATTACAAAAAAAAATCCATTTATTATGAAAATACTACTTGATATAAAAGACAACAAAGCTGCTTTCTTCATGGAAATGCTTAAAAATTTTTCTTTCGTAAAAGCAACGAAACTTACTGACCCTAAAGCAGAATTTCTCAAAGAGTTTAAAGAGTCGGTGGATGAAGTAAAACTCGCCAAAGAAGGAAAAATAAAATTACAATCAGCTAGAGATTTTCTCAATGAACTTGAAGATTGAGCT
Source organism: uncultured Flammeovirgaceae bacterium (assembly GCA_946886805.1). Next base: position 895 of record CAMPJM010000653.1, read on the forward strand.
TACCTCTAGATTTAAACGTAAAGCAAAGGCATTGTAAAATCAAAATTTTACGTTAGTAAGAAAGAGGTCGATAAATATTATTTTCATTAGCACATTTGCATATTAACAAATTAGCACATCAACCACTACCCTTGGTGTAACCATTCCTTTTTTGCTAATAACTCCTCTTCGGTTTCCCGATAATCAGGATCATCCACGCAACAATCAACAGGGCAAACCGCTGCACACTGAGGTTCCTCATGAAATCCGGTACATTCGGTACATTTACCAGGGACTATATAATAGAATTCATCAGAAACAGGTGTTTGAGGTTCATGCCCGTCGACTACAGTTCCGTCTTCCAATTCAACCTCCTGCAGATCGGTGCCCCCAGACCAAGTCCATTCCATGCCACCTTCATAAATTGCAGTATTTGGACACTCTGGCTCGCAAGCTCCACAATTGATGCACTCATCGGTTATAATTATCGCCATGCTGCTTTCTTCGCTTTTAATTAAAATAATTAATACAATACAAAATTAGAAACATTAATTTTGCCGTCAAACTATTATAGAGTAAGAATCATCGCCTAAAATATAATTTATGATTGGTATGCAGGATAGAATCGCAGCCTTCTCAGCACTGGGAACTGTGATAAAGAATTTTGGAGAGAGGGAGTTAGAAGAAATTTTTCATAAAGCAGCAGCAAATAATTCCTGGTTTACAAGGGATAACGTCCATTCCGCTTTAAAAGGGGTCCAGCAATATTTAGAAAAGGAAAAATTAGAAGCGTGGTTGAAAGGGTATGACTTCAATAATAACAACAATTCAAAAGTTATAGGAATAGTGATGGCGGGAAATATCCCCTTAGTAGGCTTCCACGATTTTCTATCTATATTAATTGCCGGACATAAAGCGCAGATAAAACTTAGCCATCAGGATCCATTTCTATTGCGATACCTTGCTGAAATATTGGTAGAACTTGCCCCTGAATTTTCCGAACGAATTGAATTCGTTGAGAGGATATCCAATATTGATGCAATCATTGCTACCGGTAGCGACAATAGCGCAAGGTACTTTCATTATTATTTTTCAAAGTATCCACATATCATCAGGAAAAACAGAACCTCAATTGGCATTTTAACCGGAAAAGAATCAATAGAAGAACTTCACGCATTAGGGAAGGACATCTTTCAATATTACGGCCTAGGATGCAGAAACGTATCCAAATTGTTCGTCCCTGCTGATTATGATTTCCAATCCTTTTTTGAAGCCATTCAGCCTTACGAAAGTATAAACGAAAACCACAAATACGTTAACAATTACGACTATAATAAATCAATTTACCTGGTAAACAGGGTAGAGCATTTGGACAACGGTTTTTTATTGCTCACAAAATCAGAAGCTTTGGTTTCCCCCATATCTGTACTATTTTACGAACATTATGAGAGTGAAAGCCTGCTTAAAGAGAGAATTGCGGGTTTAGAAGATAAACTACAGTGCATTGTAAGCAATGAAAACTATCCAACCGCTTTGCCTTTTGGCAAAGCCCAGGAACCAGAACTGTGGGACTATGCAGATGGGGTAGATGTGATGCGGTTTTTGGAAGGGGTGTGAAACGATTCCCTCTGAAACTATCTACTGATTAACAAATTCTATAAGTTTGATAAGATCCTTTTCATCCTTAAGGTTTATGCGATTTTCCTTTATATAGTCTAATACTTCTTCCTCTTTACCAGCAAACAATGAAGCAAATTTCTTTTTACTCTTAGGAAGTTCAAAAACCTGCTCCGTATTAGACAACAAATAGTCTTCATTTTTAACGATCTTATTATTAGGATTGCCAGCATCTAACGCAGCTATATAATTGCCCTCGACAAGCTTGGTAGAATACTTTTTATACAAAGACCAGTCATCTCCGGTTTCTAAAATCTGAAGAAATCCATCGGAATGGGCTTCTTTTGAGTCAACTTCATTAATATTAATAAATTCTCTGGTTGACACTCCGTCAAACCAGGAAAAATTCTTTACCCGTCTTCCTTGAAGAATCTTTATGCCTTTATCGGTTTTAATTTCAACGTAGTTGTTTTCTAAATCAAGTTTTAAAGGGTAGTCGCTAATATCCTCTCCGCTGGTTAACTTAATACTTCCAATGAGCCAGTTATCATTTAAATAATAAGATCCAATAGTCTTAGAAGATATAAATCCGATCTCCGCAATAGTACCATAAGGATAGGTATTCATATCCATCCCCCTAGTTTCATTTCCACCTATGGAGTTTTGGGAGAACAGAGCAGAGGAGCTAAAAACAATCAATAAGCTTAGTAAAATAACAAAAGAATATTTCATTTCGACGCAGAATTTCATAAAAATAATTTATCGTTAAGTCATAATAGAAAAG
>CAMPJM010000654.1 GCA_946886805.1 uncultured Flammeovirgaceae bacterium
AATTTTTCTAAATCAAAACGCATGGCACCATTTACAATACCCTGTGATTTTTCTGCGAACTCTTTCAAATTAGCATAATGGGTGGTGATCACTCCAAACGCACCTTTGTTATTTAGCTCTTCTAGAATGGCCTGGGCAATTGCTCCTCCAAAGGCTGGTTCCGTTCCTGTGCCAAATTCATCGATCAAACATAATGACTGCTTGTTGGCATAAAACAAGAAGTTCTTCATGTTGGTGAGATGAGAACTATAAGTACTGAGATCATTTTCAATAGACTGTTCATCGCCAATATCGATAAAAACACCCTTGAATAAGCCCATTCGGGATTGGTCTGCCATAGAAACCAACAAACCACACTGCCACATATACTGGAGCAGGCCTACTGTTTTTAAGGTAACAGACTTCCCTCCGGCGTTGGGTCCTGAGATAAGCAAGATCCTTTGTTCTTTATCTAGCTTTATAGACAAAGGTATTATTGGCTTTCCTTGATTTTTATGTGCCAGGTATAGCAGGGGGTGTTGTGCATTAATAATATCAAAACCTGGATCCTTACTTAAGATAGGTTTGCAAGCCTCTATTTTTAAGGCAAATTTTGCTTTTGCCCTTATAAAATCAATTATACCCAGATAAGTATAACCTTTTTTCAACTCGTGCAGATAGGGCCTGATAAAATCCGTTAAAAGAGTAAGTATTTTTATAATTTCACGAGACTCTTTAGATTTTAATTCCCGTAAAGTATTATTTATATCCAATGCCTCGGCGGGTTCTAAATACACCGTCTGTCCGCTTGCAGATTCATCATGTACAAATCCTTTGATATGCCTTTTGTGTTCGGCACTCAACGGAATAACCATTCTACCATCCCTCACCGTAAAAGAAGCATCGTCCGCTGTAAAACCCTGCGCCTTTGCCTGCTTCAGAACCTGTTCCAATACTTTTCTAAGCCGCATCTGTTCCGATTGCATGTGCTTCCTGATATCCTGTAGTTGGGCACTGGCATTATTTTTCAGAACACCATTTTCATCTATTTTTGAAGATATAACACTTATTATCTTTTCATCAATATGTATATTCCCCCCTAATTTTGTTAGTTCTGGAAATGATTCTGACTTATCGGAAAAGAAGGAAATACTTTGGAGTATCGTCTGCAAGGAAATTTTTAATCTGTGAAATTCCTCCTCCATCAAAAAACTCCCAATTATGGCTGCCTTATGGAGCTGTGGGTTTAAATCCAGATAATTAACCGAGGGAAAGGAGTGCGTACTTAACAGAAGCTGTCTGAATTCCTCTGTTTGATTGAGCATTTTCTCAATCATTTGCTGATCGTCAGACCACCTGACTTTGTCAACAAACCCAGTTCCAAGGCTACTGATACATTCCGATTTGATTAAACTCCTTATTTTATCAAATCCGATTTTTATTTCTATATTTTGTGGGTAAAGCATAAAAAACTGCGCTTATTTTTCTTTTTCCTTTTCCTTTTCATCGCCTTTTTCTTTTTCTGCGGCTTCTTTTCCATCCTTTGCTACGTCTCCTTTTTCATCTTCGGCCTTCTTAGCATTCAATGAGTCTTCCTCCGCTTCTACCTCTTTACTTAATCTTTCCCTAAGGCTTAGGCTATCAACCACTGCACTATAGATTTCATCGAGACCTTTTATGTCTTTCAGATAATATTCATAACTATAATCATAAACAGTATCACTATCAATCCCGTTTTTGGCAAAAAGTGAATCCTCTACTTTATGAAATAATTTCTCCGCAGAATCCCTCCGTAGATTTAAATTATTTATTCGCGCTTCTGCAATATGAAGGTCAATCAAAAAGGATATCATCTTCTCTTTTGGAAGGACGCCTTCGGGTTTAGATTTTTTGTCATCACAGGCAAAACAACTACACACCAAAATTGTCATCAGAAAAAAGTTTCTCACAGGTGAAATGTTTTATATTGATATTTTTTAAAATACAGCAAAATTTTGATTACTATTCTTCGTTTTACGAAAAAAAGCAATGAAATGATAATTTTCCCTCTTGAATTGTAAACAACCAAAACCATTCCATTATAAAATCAACTTCGGAATAAATTAATATTCTGTTCTGAATAGAGTGGTAATGTATTTGCAGGCTCAAATATATTTCAAAAACTGGTAGCAGAGAAACTCGATTCACTGGCTAACATATTTAAGTTTAAGCAAAAGTTTATAAATTTGCCTAAAACAGCATGACTAATTAAAAATACAGTACTTTTAATGATTCATTATTAACCTGCTACTCAAAATTTAAATCCTATACTTATGAAGGAGCTATTAAAGAAGCTTCGTAAATATGAAATACAGATTCGGAAAGCGATAACCTCACAAATGCAAGGTAATTATCACTCGATTTTCAAAGGATCCGGACTGGAATTTGATGATGTAAGGACGTACCAATATGGCGATGACATACGAACTATCGACTGGAATGTTTCTGCAAAAGGCCATGGCACCTTTGTAAAAACTTACAGGGAAGAAAAAGAGCAAACTGTATTTTTTCTGCTGGATGTAAGTGCCTCTCAGGAAATAGGCACGCCCGGAGAACAAAAAATAGACATCGGTAAAGAAATTTGTGGGGTTTTGACATTATCGGCTATTAAGGAACATAGCCAGGTTGGCATCATTTGCTTTTCGGATAGGAAAGAGAGCTATATTAAACCAGGAAAAGGCGTAAAGCATGGCTACCAAATAATCAAAAAACTTTATGACCTAAGACCAGAATCTATTAAAACAGATTTAAGCAAGGCGATTTTATATGCATTAAAAGCTATCAAAAGAAGAAGCGTTGTCATACTCATTTCAGATTTTATAGATGAGGAGTATGATCACAATTTGAAAGCCCTGGCTAAGAAACATGACCTTGTAGTGATAAAACTTTCTGATAACAGAGAAAGCAAATTGCCCAAATTGGGTATCATTCCATTGTATGAAAAAGAGAGCAGGCAAACAATTTGGGTCAATACTTCTTCCAAAGAATTTCGACAGATAATGGATAAAAGTATGGCCTCGGGTTCTTTTGACCTTAAAGAATTTTGCAAGAAAAACCAGGCAAATTATCTCTCCATCATTACCAAGGAAGATTATATTCCCCAGCTTATCAAACTTTTCAAACTCAGGAATAAAACCAGAAAAAGTGCATAAGTATAAATTACTCCTATTATATTTCTTTTTTCCATCTGTAGTTTGGGCTCAACTAATAAGCCCTGACGGATTTTTTTTGCAGGA
>CAMPJM010000655.1 GCA_946886805.1 uncultured Flammeovirgaceae bacterium
GTAGAGTAGAGAATCAAAACAAACATTGCAATAACCAATACAATCGATGTTTTTAAAGCCGTGCTACTGTTCTTGAAGGTAATCATTGTGTGCATAGAAGCCACCAATACAATCCACGGTACGTATACCGCATTCTCTACAGGATCCCAGCTCCAATATCCTCCAAAATTTAAGGTCTCATAGGCCCAGTAAGCACCCATTAAAATACCAACGCCTAAAACCAAGCTAGCAAATAGCGTCCATGGTAATGCAGGCCTCACCCACTCGCGGTATTTCTTTTTCCATAAGCCGGCAATACAATATGCAAAAGGTATTAAAGTGGCAGCAAAGCCCAAAAACAAGGTCGGGGGATGAATTACCATCCAGTAATTTTGAAGAAGAGGGTTCAAACCTGTACCATCCTCAGGTACAAAATCCGGATTGAGATTAAAAATCGGGGCATCCATCGCATCGCGAAGTAGGATAAATGGTGAACTACCTATTTTAAGGTCAAAAACCACCACACCAAGAATCATAGAGACAAGAAAAGCCTGTACCAAAGCAAAAATTGCCATTATAGGGGCTTCCCAGTATTTATTGGTATTGATGAGGACAATCCCCAATACAACATTCCAAAATGTCCATAAAAGGAAACTTCCTTCTTGTCCTTCCCAAAAACAGGAAATCATGTAATGCACCGGAAGATCTCGCGATGAGTGACTCCATGCATAATGGTATTCGAAATAATGATTGTAAATGATGTAAAATAAGCTGAATACAACTCCAATAATTGCGGCGCTATGAACATAGAAAATAGTCCTGGCATACTTGATCCAGCTATTTTTCGATAAATCATTTATTGTTGAAGCTTTATAATAAGCAAATGTGGCTACCAATGCCGATACAAATGCTATAATAACGAAAAGATGACCCAGGTCACCTATAAAGGTATGAACCATGTGTAATTAATAGATGGGAGATTAAAGATTTCAGACCTGATGGTATACGGCTTGGTAAGCGATCAGTTGACTCTATCTCTATTTATTTTTTTTGATTTTAAATGCCTGCGGAAACTGTTTCTTCTTCATATTTTGAAGGGCATTTCATTAGAATTTTATCGGCAACAAAATATTCATCATGGAACGCACCAACCACAACTACTTGTTCTGATTTAAGAAAGTCGGTAGGCATGGGTTCGTTATAGTAAACTTTATATTGCTCGTTATTTTCATCAAGCATCATGAATGAAAAAGAAACTTTATCAGGGCCATCCTGAATCCCGGTAACTTCGCCATTTGCATCTTTAGGTAAATGCCCCACCACGTGGATTTTTGAATCATCTCCTGACTGGGACATTTCTTTTGCTACTTCAAATGTGACATAAGAGCTTGCATCTCCTGCAGTAGAAATGATAACAATTATCGCTACGGCAATTATTAAAATTCCAAAAATATGTGACTTTTTCATGTATAATATAGGATTAACATTATAGAACTTTTATAAACATTCGCAAATTCATTCCCCCAACATAAATTGCAGGCGTAAAATTCGTTAAATATTATTTTTTATTTCTTTTTCTATTTTACTCAATTTGCTATCTATTCTAACGGTGTAAACTATAAAGCCTACCAAAATAGTTGCTAAAATAGCGACAACCACATATATTTTTCCCTCAGCTCGTAGTGCATCAGCCATTTCTATTTGGGAGTTTTCGTAGTCCGCTTCCGTTACCTTTTGCTTTGGTTGGCCGAAAGCGGAGATTGAAATAAAGAGTAAAATTATAAATATATATTTTTTCATTTTTCTTAAGCCTTTAGCTTGTACTTGTATTTATCTTAAACCACTCAAATTTTTGGTTAAAATTTAATCGCACTCAGAACTTCTCATTTAAAATTTCCTTTACCACTCGTATCCTTATTCTTAATGAGGCTACCCAGACTCCTAGCAATGTCCAGGCAATAATTGCGGGATAGAAAACCAGCCTTAGTTGATTGTCATATTCATAGGCATCAAAGGCAGGGTTTCCGCCACTGCCGGGATGTAAAGAATCGGTCATCCTGGGCAGAATAAAAAGGAGCGGTACCAGTGCTGAAAATGCAAAAATATTATATACAGCTCCTATTCTTCCCCTTTGCTGTTTATCCTCCAAAGAATTTCTTAACACAAAATAAGCGAGGTAAATGAGCAAAGCTATTGCCGAACCATTTTGTTTGGGGTCGCCGCTCCAGGGAGAACCCCAGGTATAATTTGCCCAAATCATTCCAGTAAGTATGCCCAATATACCAAACATAACCCCGACATTAGCAAACTCGGCAGCTATATGATCAAATTTGGAAAGGGGTTTGTTGAGGTACCGGATAGAATATATTACAGAAACCAACAGCAACATTATCATGCCAAACCACATAGGCACATGAAAAAACAATGCTCTGATGGTTTCATTTAAAATAGCTAACCGCGGCACTTCTAATAGAAGGCCTCCTACCACTGTATATATAAGGAGTAGGATAGCCAAAATTTTCCACCAACTTTTTTTAAAATCCATCATATCAACTACGCCATAAATAAGGAAAAAGTATATATGCTACTGTTGCAATCATAACATTAATAGCTGTTAAGATCATAATCTCATCGGTACTAACAGATCTGTCCAGTCCGTCAATAGCATTCTTGGAGATTTGAAGTACCATCAACATCACCGGAATGATAACAGGAAAGCCCAAAACGGCCATTAACATGTTGCTATTATTTGCTTTAGAAGCAATTCCTGAGATCATTGTGAAAATTATAGAAAAGCCTGTGGCTCCAAGTAGTATGCTAAAGGTAAAATATAATTTATCCTGCACGGGGTTTCCCAGTACCAAGGCGTAGCAAAGATAGCCTAGGAATGCCAATAATAACATCAATGCCAAGTTATAAATCATTTTGGAAAGGATCACTGCCTGTGGACTAACGAGGGTATAATAATAAAAAAGCCTGCCATACCTCTCCTGAAGAAAGCTTTTAGCAACCGCATTGACGGCTGTGAATAATAAAATTATCCAAAACAACGCATTCCATGTGATGGCATTGAGCTGGTTTGGCCGGAGATTAAAGCTCATATAACAGACCAAAATAGTACTTGCCAAATAAAGAAGCATACCGTTCAAAGCATACTTTTGTCTCCATTCCAAGAGAAATTCCTTAATTAAAAGTGTACGAATTTCGGTATATAACATGTCCTTTTAAAATCACGGCAAAGGTAAGGCTAAAAGTGGTAATATCTAAGAGAAA
>CAMPJM010000656.1 GCA_946886805.1 uncultured Flammeovirgaceae bacterium
ATAATATTGATACACAAATTCTAAATATTTATAAAGGCAAAACGTATGAAGTATATTTATGAATTGCATAAAACTATGCTGGCCAAAAATCTGATCTTAGTTTATGAGGGTGAGTTTACCCAGGAAATTACTAAATCTGTGTTATCCATGGCCGAAAGAAATATGGATTCAATGGGCGAAGAATCAAGCATTAAAAGAAAGGTTTTTAATGTGATGGTCGAATGCCTTCAAAACATAGTAAAGCATGGGGAAGATTATAATCCCATGAACGAAAAGAAGCAGACTGCGATATTTATGATCGGAAAGTTAGATGATGAATATGTTATTACATCTGGCAACCCTGTCAAAAACGATATTGTTAAAATTCTTTCCGAGAAACTGGATCAAATCAATGGTCTTGATAAAGAAGGCTTAAAAGCACTTTATAAAGATATTATCAAAGGCACGGAAATCTCTGAAAAAGGCGGTGCCGGATTAGGATTTGTGGACATGGCAAGAAAATCAGGCCAGAAACTAGAATATGATTTCACTGAAATAAATGATGAACATTCATTTTTCTCTCTGAAAACCACAATTTCCCGTGTATAAATAAAATTTCTAAAACCAAAGAGCTTAAAATATAAATATATGGAAATCTTAAACTTAGAAGGAACAGAAGATACTCCAAAGATCCTCCTAGATAAAAATAATGGCATTTACGAAATCTCTGGGAGATCGCTTCCCGAAGATTCTACCGAATTTTATAATCCCATCCTTGAGTGGTTGGACGAATATTCAAAATCACCAAATCCAACTACAGATTTTGTGTTTAAACTAGAATATTTCAATACTGCCTCTTCTAAATTAATATTAGATGTGCTTTCGAAACTTGAAGAAATACCTGGAATAAAAGTGAACTGGTATTTTCATGAAGATGATGAGGATATGGAAGAAGCTGGCGAGGAATTTTCTGAATTGGTTGATATAGAATTCGAGTTCAAAACCTATTAAGGGCTAGTTGAGAAATAAGTTGTGAAGAATAGGGTTAGTTTTTTTGTTCTTTATTAAGGCATAAAATCTGCGAATAGCCATAGCTATTTTAGGATTTTATAACGCAGAGAAAGAGCAGAAAAACAAGTATAATTTTACAAGTTATTTCTTTACAAGCCCTAAACTATGATTGGCCTATCATGCTAATGTATTAAAGGCCAACATCAATTTAACTGCAACTTACTCACAATTAAATAATTAGATTTTTATAAAATCTTATACAGGCAAGCTATGTCTAAATTTTAATGGAAAAATTTAGCAACCGAAAAGATGAGTGAAGAAATATTAAAGGCATTAACACAGTTATTCGCAATCATTACCAAACAGGATGGCGGGGTAACTGAGAAGGAGAGGGAATTTGTTATCAGATTCTTCCAACAGGAGCTTGATCAGGATTCTATAAAAGAATATTTAATTCTTTATGATGAATATGTAGGGTACAACAAAGAAGAATCCGACGAACCTGAACCTGAAAAAAAGAAAAAGAAGCTAACCTCTGTACTCGATTCTGTTAAGACCCTTGGGATTTGTAGAAAAATCAATAAAACACTTACTCAAAAGCAAAAAGTAGTTGTATTGATTAAAATATTGGAGCTAGTATCCTCTGATAAAAATTTTACTCCCCAAAGGCTCGAGATTATTGATACAGTTTCCAATGTCTTTAATATTGACAAAGAAGAATATCGGTTGATAGAAAACTTTGTTATAAAAGAGGGGTTTGCTGTCCCGGAATTTGATGATTTACTAACAGTAAACCAATATGAGAAATCCGAAAAAGACAGCAAGCACCTACAGGCAGACATAAATGGAGAGATAGTTTTCATGAAAGTTTCCAGTGTGGATATGTACTTTGTGAAATACATCGGGAAAGATGAGATCGTTTTAAACGGTTTTATAATGAAAAGCAACCAGGTCTATCTCTTTTCCCATGGAAGCACTATCAAAACTCCCAAAGGTGCCGCTCTATACTACAGCGATCTTATCCGAATTTTTATTGAAGATCACGAAACAAATAGAATTTCCTTTAATGCCAATGAACTTGAATTTAAGTTTCCCAATGGGGGTATTGGCCTAAGGAACATAAATATCAGCGAAGGTCCTGGAAAGCTAATAGGCATTATGGGTGCCAGCGGTGCAGGAAAAACGACACTCCTGAATGTTCTTGCAGGAATTGAAACTCCATCTTCTGGAGAAATTTTAATTAATGGATTTAATATTCATTCCCAAAAGGATCAGATAGAAGGAGTAATAGGCTACGTTTCGCAGGATGACCTGCTAATAGAAGAACTTACCGTTTACCAGAACCTCTATTACAATGCCAAATTATGTTTTGCCGGCATGGAAGAGGAGGAACTGGATAAAAGAGTAATGTCAGTTCTTGAAAGCCTGGGCCTTGAGCATAGAAAAGATTTGAGAGTTGGAAATGCTTTGGACAAAACCATCAGCGGGGGACAAAGAAAAAGGCTCAACATTGCTTTGGAACTTATCAGAGAACCTGCTGTAATGTTCGTTGATGAACCTACATCGGGTCTTTCGTCCAGAGACTCTGAAAATGTAATAGACTTATTAAAAGAACTTTCTTTGAAAGGGAAACTGGTGTTTGTGGTCATTCACCAGCCATCTTCCGACATCTATAAGATGTTTGACAAGATGTTTATTATGGATACAGGCGGGTTTCCGATATTCTATGGCCACCCTGTAGAAGCAGTAACTTATTTTAAGAAAGCTACAAACCAGGTTGATAGTGAGCGAGGCCAGTGTGCGGTATGTGGAAACGTAAACCCGGAACAGATATTTAACATTATAGAAGCCAATGTAGTTGACGAATATGGTCAATTTACGAATAAACGTAAGGTAAATCCGCAACAATGGCATGACCAGTTTACTGAAAAATTTAAGCTGAGTAAATTCGACGATGTCAAAGAAGCTCCACCAAAAACTTTAAGTATTCCTTCGAAACTTCAGCAAGCTTATATCTTTGTTACAAGAGATATGCTGGCCAAAGTGAGCAATAAGCAGTATTTGCTGATCAATTTATTGGAAGCGCCGCTTTTGGCACTGATCCTGGCCTTCATTATCAGGTATAAAAGTTCGCCTAACAGTGACGAATATTTATTCCGGTTTAACGAGAACATCCCTGCTTATATAATGATGAGCATTGTGGTGGCGCTGTTTATGGGGCTTTCAGTCAGTGCCGAAGAAATAATCAGGGA
>CAMPJM010000657.1 GCA_946886805.1 uncultured Flammeovirgaceae bacterium
AGTTTTCATTGTTATAATATAAAAAATATTTCTTATTATCAGTAAAGATGGGGATTATTTACTATTTATAAAATTTAAAAATTCCGAGCGGGTTTTTTCTTCTTTGAATTTGCCAGAAAAATGGGCTGTTCCTGTGGTGCTGTTTGTATCGTTTACGCCACGTGATGACACGCATAAATGAGTTGCGTCTATTACCACACCCACATGCTCTGTATTTAAGGCCGTCATTAGTTCGTTGGCAATTTGGACGGTGAGCCTTTCCTGAACCTGAGGGCGCTTAGCGTAATATTGTACTATTCTATTAATCTTAGATAAGCCTATAACTTTTCCACTACTTATATAGGCAACATGTGCTTTCCCAATGATGGGTACAAAATGGTGTTCGCAATTTGAATAGAAGGTAATATCCTTCTCAACCAGCATTTCCTGATATTTGTATTTGTTCTCAAAAAGGCGGGCTTTAGGTTTGTTGGCAGGATTTAAGCCGCTAAAAATTTCTTTTACGTACATTTTAGCTACTCTATTGGGCGTACATTTAAGGCTGTCGTCTTCCAGATCAAGCCCCAAGGTCTGCATGATTTCTCTAAAATGTTTTGAAATAATTTCTATTTTTTCCGCATCTCCTAGGTCAAAAGCATCTGGTCTTAGGGGTGTTTCATAAATAGAAAGAAGTTTGCTATTTTCTGTTTTTTCCTGGTTTGTACTGTCTTGGTCAGGCTGGGTATTCAACATAATTTCTTTCTGTCTCGTATAAAGTAATTTTTAAATCTAATTCAGGCTCTATCTTTTCTCGCAAGATATTATAGATTACAATGGCTATGTTCTCGGCGGTAGGGTTTAGCTGCTTAAATTCCTGTACATCTTCATTGAGGTTTTTATGATCAAAATTGTCCAAGATATTTTCTTTGATTAGGTCACTAAGTTTTTTTAGATCATAAACATAACCTGTTTCAGGATTAGGGTGGCCTGACAATTTTATTATCAGTTCGTAATTATGGCCATGGAAATTTGGGTTGTTGCATTTGCCAAAAACCAGTTCATTCTGTTCTGGAGACCACTTTGGATTATGTAAACGGTGTGCCGCGTTAAAATGTTCTTTTCGATAAACCGAGACCTTCATTTATAATTTTAGTTCATTTGCATTGATAAATCAATAGCGCTATTAATTTCATTCAAATTTAAGGAATTACTATGAGTGTGGCTGTATAATTATAGAAAATGAAAATTTATTACCCTTATTTATTTTCGCAAACTTCCGTTCAGAATTGAATTTTTTAAACACGCCAAGAACTAAATAATAATTATATTTGTGTATCAGTCGTTTAGTTAAGCTTTATGACATACCTCATCCCCGAATTGCTTCGGGGCAGGCTCTCGATCCTTCTCCATAAAAAGAAGATTTGTGGCTTAGCTAAATCACATTGGTTTGTCTATCAAAAAAGGAATCGAATTGGAATTTGAAGAAATAAGAAATAAAATATTAGAATATAAGTCTGAGGGTAAAAAGCTGTTTACGACTTCTTCTTTTCAAACTCATAGCTTGGTTTTGCTTCACATGATAAGCAGGATTGATAACGAAATCCCTGTTTATTTTGTAAACACTGGATATCACTTCCCCGAAACTATTGCTTTTAGAGATAAGGTTTCGAAGTTATTTGGCTTAAATACCGTCAATTTAAAACCACTCACTCCCAAAAATATGCAAAAGGACAGCGAAGGGAAATTGTTGTTTACTTCTGATCCTGATTATTGCTGCTTTTTAAATAAAACACAACCTCTGGATCAAATTCTAATGCAGTATGACGTTTGGATAAATGGTGTAAGAGCTGATCAAAGTGCTGCCCGGAAGGCAATGAAAGTAGAGCAAGGTGCACCGCACAATGTAACCCGTTTTCATCCTATGCTTGACTGGAATGGAAAGTCCATCTACCAATATATAAGAGAATACCAGCTTCCCAAGCATCCTTTGGAATCAAAAAGTTATTTTAGTATTGGTTGTGAGCCTTGTACCAGAAAAATGGATCCTGATATGCAGGAAAGGGAGGCCAGATGGTATGGAATGAATAAATCTGAATGTGGGTTACATACTGATCTGATCAATAAATGATGGTCTGTGCTTAAAGATCAAAAAGCATTTATATCATAAGGAAGTAAAACCCCTTCACATCTATATTTAAAGTTCCACCCTTTTTTTTGATTTTTAGCAGTAAAAAGGCGGCTATTTGTTTTAATACCTATAGTACCTGACAGAGACAGGATAAGAGTCCCTTTTAATAATATACCTATCTATCCGGCACTATTTTTTTATTATTGGGTAATATTATGGACTGTCATTTAGTAATTTATCTAAACCTTCTATCTTTGGGATTTTAAAAGTTAAAAATTATATGAAGATTCTTGTTACTGGTGGAGCTGGGTATTTAGGCACAAGTATTATTTCCAGGTTGTCGCAAATGCCTGAGGTTTCGGAAATAGTCATTTACGATAATTTAAGCAGAGGTGGCTATAACATGTTTCTCGGAAACCGCCTGAACCACAATATCAAGATGAAACTTGTCCAGGGCGATCTTTTAGATTCCAGGAAATTAACAAAGGCCATGAAGGGAGTGGATGTAGTTTATCATCTTGCTGCAAAAGTAAACACCCCTTATGTAAATTCCGATGGACATTCTTTTGAACAGGTAAACCATTGGGGCACTGCAGAATTGGTTTATGCAGTGGAGGAAAGCGATGTGAAGAAATTTGTTTACGCCAGCAGCGCTTCGGTGTATGGATCATCTTCCAAAATTTTGAATGAGAACCACCCGCCCAATCCGAGGACTATTTATGCGATTTCCAAATTCAGGGGAGAGGAGCAGGTTGCTAGACTAATGGACAGCCGTGAGACTTATATTTTGAGATGTGGCAACGTTTATGGCTATAATCCCAGTGTCAGGTTTGATATGGTTATTAATCAGTTTATGTTTAATGCCAATTACAATCGGAGAATATCAATTCATGGAACGGGAAAACAACAAAGAGCCTTTGTTAATATCGATACTATTAAAGATGTTTTTTCTAATATAATCTTCAACAACGTTCCCTCAGGAATCTATAATGTATTTGATCACAATTACAAAGTTTTGGATATAGTGGATGTCTTAAAGCAAATATATCCCGACCTTGAGTTTATTTTTATCAACCAACATTTAAACTTAAGGGAAATTAGTCTTGAGGAAAATCAACTGCTTAAACAATA
>CAMPJM010000658.1 GCA_946886805.1 uncultured Flammeovirgaceae bacterium
GTAAAACGGCTTCAAGCCGAGGGCATCCTCAAGCAATTTCCTATGTAGAAGCAGCCTGTTATGGCTTCCTGTCGGGGGACAGGACGTGGAGTGTGAAAGCTTTGGTAATGAAATTAGTTGAAGGTAAAAAGGATTACAAATCCTTGTTTAGAGCTTCCGGATTGCAAATCCGGAAGAGCGGTGGGTCAGAATGCGGAGTTGAAGGACAGGACGCGGAATTTATACTCCCTAACTTTTCCGCTTGATCCAAATCTACCACAGGAAGATAAAAAAAAGGTTTACCATTTCTAGTAAACCTTTTAATCACATTTTAAATTTATTATTCTCTTCCTTGTGTGAAATCAAACTGAACAATTAAAAATCATTGAAAATGAGGATTATTTTTTACCTCACCCCCGAAATTCTTCGGGGCAAGCTCATACCCTCTCCTAAAGTGAGAGGGTTAAAACGGTCTAATTTTCACTGATTTTTATGAATTTTATTTAATTTACGCAACGGATTTAATTCTTTTTTACTCTATCTTTTCAGCAAGGATCGTAACGTTATAATTCAGATGAGGGTTTTCTTCGTAAGAAACGGTATAATAAACTTTCAGCTTGTTCTGTTCGGGAAAATAACCTGCATCGCAATTTCTATCGCCTACTTTTACGTTACTTATTCCTTTTATTGTTAATACGCCGCCATCTTCAATGATATTATCCTGCTCGGGTATAAAAAACACCAGAGAACTGTCAACAGCATCTAAGGTAGTACCATAAAAGGTTTCCTCGGGCGTGACAATGAGTTTGAAATTCTCCGATTCATTATGAACAATACTTAACGTACCTGTTTTCGTATCAATGCCATTATTATGATAAACAGTTTTGTTGTATTCATAACTACCGGAAATTTGATTCCTTAAATCTATAGTATCTTCCTCCGGAGCACATCCTACAGAAAGAATGATACCAAAAAACATTGAATAGATTATTTTATTTATTCTCATGATAAGAAATTTTATTACAACAAATTTCATAAAAGTAAACCCGATAATTTCTTTAGAGTGGTGGTATTTATTACCTGCAATATTTTTTTGCCATTATTAAACATCAATCCAAAATTTCCCTTTTAAATAATTTACAGATTTTTATTCTCGTCGGAATAGGAGTTTGAGGCAAATCTCAATAGGCAAAATATTGTACCAAGCAATGTTTCTGGGAACGCATTTTGAAGATCTGAAAAAGGACTGTCCTGGTTGTAGCTTTGAGGGATCCCGGAACAGGTCCGGGAATGTGTGTTATGGGTTGTTTTTTTAGTTATTTTTTTTTCAAAATTCTGGTGGGTGAATGATAATGGATCATGCTTTGCTAAACCTCACCAACGCTTGAATCAAGCATTGCTGATAGTTATTTCATAGATATTGTGGAATAAAAGGAGAAGGTTTGGTAAAGCTTTCTCGGCTGACTGGAAGCTTTTGCAGTTTTATTTTTTATTCTCGTCGGGACAAGAGCTTGAGGCAAATATTATTAGGCAAAATATTTCCGTCTACATTCTGATTTTTCTTTAGATTTGAAAAAAAAATTACCAAATACACAAAGTCTTACTTTAATACTTTGGTTATAAACAGTTTACAAACAATTACTTATTGATTAAAATGAATAAATTAATTTTTATTTTCTCTATATTCTTAGTTCCGGCTACTGTTTTGGGTTGGGGTGCAAACGGCCACAGAGCCGTCGGACAAATCGCCGAAAACCACCTTAGCAAAAAGGCATTGAGAAACGTAATGGACCTACTGGGCGATAATTCTTTAGCAGAGGTATCAAACTGGATGGATGAAATAAAATCTGACGACGCTTTTGATCATACACATGATTGGCATTGGGTCACGATTCCCGCAGGAGTAGATTATTCGGCTAGCGATTTGAATCCCAATGGAGATCTATTTGCAAAGACTGACGAAATAATACTAGCATTGAAAGGAAATAGCTTATCGAGAGAGGAAGAAATTAAATATTTGAAATATCTGATACATCTTGTAGGCGATATTCACCAACCACTTCACGTGGGGCATGGCTACGATGCGGGAGGTAACAAAGTTGACGTTACCTGGTTTGGCAGACGATCAAACCTGCACAAAGTATGGGATACGGAGATGATCGAAAGTAAAAAGTTAAGTTTTTCAGAGTTGGTCGATTTTATTGATGCGCCAAATAAAGCTACTATTGAAAAATGGCAGCGGTCCCCAGTAAGCGACTGGATTAATGAATCAGCTTCGTTAAGAGATCAGGTGTACCAACTTCCCGACAACAACAAACTTGGGTACGAGTATTTGTATCAAAATTTTGACACTGTACAATTAAGAATCTCACAAGCAGGGATACGATTGGCGGGTCTTCTAAATGAAATTTACGGTTAGCCAAAGGTATGTACGAAATTTGGGTCAGTTAAAGTGAAACTTAAATACGGATACAAAAGACAGTCCTGCATCTTTGAGTTTAATTTTTGATAATTGAGGAGCAAAAGAAGTAAAAACCCGTAACAACCTTACGTTATCCTGCTTTTATTTATAGAATAGCCATAGATCCGAGAGAGATTATGGCTTAAGCATTATTGTAGAGGTTACTCTCTCGCCATGCTGTTAAGTTAAGACAATTTACCCTTCTCTCTTTAGGAGAAGGATGAAGGATGAGGTATTTAAAAAGCTTAACTTAATAGCATTGTACCCTCTCGTAGTGATTCGGCTACGCCAAAGGCATGGCTATGCTAAAGCCAAATCTACACAGGCCGTCCATAGCTGCTGCCTGCGTAAATTCGACTTAAGTCGAATTATTGGGCTTAAAATCAAATTCAAGAGTAGGATTTATTTGTTCTACACCCCTATTTTTCCACTTGATCCATACAAGACACACGTTTTTAATAAAGGATATCCAGAAAGCTGTGGATGTTCAAAAGTTCGCACTTTCTCCATTCCAATCTTTTTCATTATTAGTTCAGATTTAAGATTTACCACGGGTGCTATCGCATATATTTTCTCGAGACAGATTGTGTTGAAGCCAAAATCCAGTCAAGCTTTGGCTCCTTCGGTGGCAAATCCTTTGTTCCAGGCACTTCTTTTTAGTCTCCAGCCAATGTCGACGCAAGGGGTAAAATCGGATTCAAAGGTTTTTTCTGAAAGTCCGATAAAACCTATGAACTCCCTCGGGTGCAAAACTTCAACGGCAAAATAGCAGAACCCTCTCCTACTAA
>CAMPJM010000659.1 GCA_946886805.1 uncultured Flammeovirgaceae bacterium
CTGCATCACTTTCATTTAACATTTCTATATCTCGTTGGAGATTGGCGAAGTCTGCAGCAAGAACAGACGGGGCAATAATAGCAGCCATTGCGATCTAATTTAAATGAGTTTTACTTTGTCTTCAAGACAAATATATATTAACTGGTTGTGTGAATTCAAATTTGCTAATTAAAAATCATTGAAAATTATTATTTTATTTAAAGTCATCCATGCTTTCTCCCAAAAAAGCGTGCAAATGATCTTAGACCCAAGCATTTTTATCAATGTTACCGAATCCACACAATGCGTTATTGAAATAAATATAATAAACTACAAAGAGCAGGGTTTTAAAATCAAATACCCGTAAAAAGATAAAAAGTTTGACCGTCCGACATCGGTTGTCAGCAACAATCAGCAATTTATAGGACGTAAGCTTTTCTACTTCATTCTTTTTCTGTCTCTAAGTACGAACGACCAATGGCCTTAACCAAACAAAATTCATTTATGGAATTAAAATATATCCTCATATTTAACCTCTTAGTCAAATAAAAGTATCCACAGTTTTCGAATTTCCGTATATTTAAAACTGAATTAAATTTTTCTTCCAAACTTTTCCCTAATCCTATGGGTTTCTTGGAAAGAACGTTTCGATTTTTCACCAATTTATTTCTTTGAATTTCAATAAACTCCGAACCTGATTTTATATGATATATCTGTTTACCCTTTCTCTTCCCATTAAAGATCCTGTTCTCATTTTTTCTATTGTACTCTTTATTATTTTATTAGCGCCAATTCTGCTAAACAAGATTAAGGTTCCAAGTATAATGGGATTAATTATAGCAGGAATAATAATAGGTCCGAATGGTTTTCATTTATTGGAAAGAGATAGCAGTATCATTTTATTTGGAACGGTTGGCTTACTTTATATCATGTTCTTAGCAGGACTTGAGTTGGACATGAATGATTTCAAGCGAAATAGAAACAAAAGTATGGTTTTTGGATCGCTTACTTTCCTCTTTCCCTTATGCATAGGGATTCCTGTGTGTTATTATCTGCTGGATTATGATTTTATTCCCTCTCTTTTAATTGCCAGTATGTTTGCCACCCATACATTGGTATCTTATCCAATCGCTAGCAGGCTAGGTATTACAAAAAATGAAGCAGTAACGATTGCTGTGGGAGGTACTATTATTACTGATACAGCAGTTTTACTGATATTAGCGATTATTACAGGATCTACCAATGGTGAGCTGAACATGAATTTTTGGATCAGATTGGGAGTATCAATTACCATTTTTTCTTTTATTGTTTTTTGGCTATTCCCTATCATTACCCGCTGGTTTTTCAAAAACATAGAAGGTGAAAATTCGTCTCAATATATTTTTGTTTTAGCCATGGTTTTTCTGGCAGGCTTTCTAGCAGAAGTGGCAGGTATTGAACCAATTATAGGGGCGTTTATGGCTGGTTTGGCCTTGAACAGGCTAATCCCACATACATCGCCTCTAATGAACAGGTTAGAATTTGTGGGAAACGCTATTTTTATTCCTTTTTTTCTAATAGGAGTTGGAATGATTGTAGACCTGAAAGTGCTCTTTCATGGCTTGGATGCTTTAATAGTTGCAGGTACATTAACTCTTGTAGCAGTAATAGGAAAATGGTTAGCATCCTTTTTTACTCAAAAGGTTTTTAATTATAGCGTTACGCAAAGAAATTTAATATTTGGTTTAAGTAGTGGCCATGCTGCAGCAACTCTTGCTGTAATTTTGATTGGTTATAATTTAGGTTTGGTAGATGAGCCAGCTTTAAATGGTACGATCTTGTTAATATTAGTTACCTGTCTTGTCAGTTCATTTGTTACTGAAAATGCCGGAAGAAAAATTGCCATTGAAGAATCTGACAAATTACCCGAAGTTACAGAAGTGCCAGAGAGGATTTTGGTTCCAATAGCAAATCCTAATACCATAGAAAGATTAATGGATTTTGCAATTATGATCAAAAACCCTAAAAATAAGGAGCCCATATACCCATTGGCTATAGTGAAAGATGATGACGAAGCGAAGGAAAAAGTCATTTTAAGTAATAAGATGCTTGAAAAAGCAATTGTTCATGCATCTGCTACGGAAAATGATGTCCGGATTATTACTAAAGTTGATTTGAATATTGCCAGCGGGATTATAAGGGCAATCAAAGAATTGATGATTACCGAAGTAGTAATAGGCTGGACTGAAAAACTAAAAACAGCTGATAGATTTTTTGGCACAACACTTAATAATATTTTACATCATACCGACCAGTTGACGATTGTTTGCAAATTTATCAATCCTTTAAATACAATTAAGAGATTGGTTGTTTTGTTACCAAACAATGCCCATTTAGAAATCGGCTTTCAACAATGGATTCATAAGATTAAATTACTTTCCAAGCAAAGCGGGGCCGATATTGTCTTCTACGGTGCCGAAAATTCCCTGGAAAAGCTAAAGGAAATAATTATAAAAACGAAACCTGAAGTTGCAGCGAATTATAAGGAGTTTACCGAATGGGAGGATTTTTTGATCCTATCAAGAGAGGTTACAGCAGACGATTTATTTGTAATCATAAGCGCAAGAAGAGGCACTGTATCCTACGAGGCAAGCACTGATAATTTACCTCTAAAGATTTCAAAGCACTTTAAGGAAAATAGCTTTATCTTATTGTTTCCAGACCAAAACGTTTACAAAGCAAAAATCACCGCCATTAAGAAGGATAACAACAAATTATCCAAAGCCGTGAAAGACGGGGTTTCTAAATTGAATTTATTTGGTAAAGGCGAGAAGGGTCCGATTTAGAGTCCGCGCTTGCAATCTATATAAAGTTTGTAGCTGGCCAGGTATAGCGATGAAGTATTAAATATATCGTCATTTCGCGCAAAGGACGGGGAAATCGCTTATAAAAGTGAAAGAGCTTTAATGAACTACTCATCCGTCCATACGGACGGGTACTAATGGTCTGAGCCGTATCCCCCGAATAACCACGTCATTATAAACGGCGTTTCCGTTTCAGGCAGTGTTTCAAAAAGCTACACCTCCATAAATACTGATGAAGTAGGAGTAGGCTAAAAGTGCGGCAATCCCCTTAATAAAAGACCGCTCTCCGTTTCCAGGGGATCGCCGCATCAATTTTTTTTGAAAAGGAAAAAATTGACTCGCGATGACGATGGAAGCAATTTAAAAATTCACAACTTTTGCTGCCTCTGAAGTTTCTCGAGAAACG
>CAMPJM010000660.1 GCA_946886805.1 uncultured Flammeovirgaceae bacterium
AATTAATGATACTTGTTGCCTGTGGCTTTCTTATAGCCGTTTTCTTTGTTCCTATCTGGCATATTCATCTTAAAGCGCCACAATATCCGGGAGGTCTCGATATGTATATCTGGATAGATAAAATTACTGGAACAGATGAATTTACACTTCAAAATATTAACATACTGAACCATTACGTAGGGATGCAGGCGATCCATCCTGATTCCTTTAAAGAATTGCAGATTATGCCATATGTGGTCGTTTTTTTTATTATAACAGGGCTTATTACTGCGCTGCTCAACAAAAAGAAGCTGATAATGGCCTGGTTGTCAATATTGATCATAGGAGGCACTATTGGATTGGTCGACTTTTATCTTTGGCAACAAGCTTTTGGCAATGAGCTGGATCCTAATGCTCCGATAAAAATAGAAGGAATGAGCTATTCTCCTCCATTTCTTGGTATTAAAACACTCCTCAATATAACAGCAAGCTCATTTCCTCATTGGGGAGGTATTTTCTTTGGGGCAGCATTGCTTATGGCTATGGGAGGCTTGTATTTTAAGAATAAGAACACACTTAAAAAAGCTCCCAAAGCCAAATATGCAGGCGTAGTAGCTGCTTGTTTAATTTTGTTGATATCGTCCTGCCAGCCTGAACCGCAGGCAATTGAATATGGATTTGATTCCTGCACGCATTGCAAAATGACGATTTTCGATAAGCGGTACGGGACAGAGTTGGTAACGCAAAAAGGGAAAGTCTATAAATTTGATGCCATAGAATGTATGGCGGCGTTTCAAAAAGAATCATCGGACGATTATGCCTTTCAACTGGTCAGCAACTTTATTGAGCCAAACGAATTTATTGATGCTCAAAAAGCGCTCTATCTACAAAGCGGCGCGTTACCCAGCCCCATGGGCATGAACCTGAACGCATTTGAAAACGAAAGTGATGTGCAGAAATTTGCCCGAAAAAACGGAGGAAAAGTGATGGTGTGGAATGAGGTGAGGGAGCTGAAAATGAATTAGTGATTTTGAGGAATTGGTGATTTGGTGAGAGAATTGGAGAATGAGAGAATGGTTGAATGAGAGAATTATGAAGAATGTCTTTTACATATTATTCGTCTTGAGGTTCATTTTTGGGAATAGCTTATCTTATGGGGCTGAAATAAGGGTGAACCAAAAAACCGCCATCAAATCCATTGGCCAGGCTTTGGCATTGGCTCATTCGGGTGACACTATTATTATTGATGGAGGAGTATATAAGGAAGGCAATGTTCTGATCACTAAATCTATTGCACTTATAGGAATCAACAATCCGATAATTGACGGAGAGGGGAAAAATGAAATATTTTCTGTACAGGCGAACAATGTCCTTATCCAAGGGATCACCTTCCAAAACGTTGGCATCAGTTCCCTTAAAGACAATGCCGCTATTAGGATCATCAAAAGCAAGTACTGCATAGTTCGGAAAAACACCCTTTTGAATACCTTTTTCGGAGTATATCTTGAAAACTCGGATAGCTGCACCATCGAACACAACATCATAAAAGGGCAAGCCGTACGCGAGACAACTTCAGGAAACGCTATTCACCTATGGTACAGCAAAAATGCTACAATACGCAACAATCAGGTTGCAGGGCATAGGGACGGCATTTATTTGGAATTTGTAGAAGGAAGCCGGATCCATGGTAACAAAAGTCAGGGAAATCTGAGGTATGGGCTGCATTTCATGTTTTCAAACGATAATGTTTATACGAACAATCAATTTATAAAAAACGGCGCAGGAGTAGCAGTAATGTATTCCAAAAGGATAGAAATGACGAACAACACCTTTAAAAACAATGAAGGTGCCGCAGCTTACGGAATCCTGCTAAAAGATATAGTCGATAGCCGGATTGAAAAGAATAATTTCGAAAAAAACACCACTGGTATTTTAGCGGAAGGTTCCAACAGGCTTGTTTTAAAAAACAATAACTTCATCCGAAATGGCTGGGCTGTAAAAATCATGGGAAGCTGTGAAAACTTGGATTTTACCCGCAACAATTTCATTGGGAATACTTTTGAAATGAGCGTGAGTTCGAAAAATATTTCAGGACATCTGTTAAAAGAAAACTTTTGGAGCAGCTATAGCGGCTATGACCTTGATAAAGATGGTATTGGCGATGTGCCTCATCGTCCGGTCCGTTTGTTTTCGTACTTGATAGAGCAAGTACCTACCGCTATAGTGTTGATCAGAAGCCTTTTCATTGATTTGCTGGAGCTGGCTGAAAAGATCACCCCTTCCCTGACTCCGGCCAATTTAATTGATGAAAAACCAAAAATGGCCATTAATCATTGGTAGAAAATGATAGCGATAAATAACATAGAAAAATCTTTTGGAAAACTGAGCATACTAAAAGGTATCGACTTAGAGCTTGAATCTGGAAAGATATATGCTTTTTTGGGTCCAAATGGCTCTGGAAAAACTACCCTTTTGAAATGCATCTTAGGCCTGGTAAAGCCAAACAAAGGAACGATCCTGATCAACAACCGGTCTATTGAAACCAACTGGGAATACAAAGAGCAAATCGGCTATATGCCACAGATTGCACGGTTTCCTGAAAATCTAAAGGTAGCCGAGCTATTTAAAATGATCAAAAACATCAGAAGACAAAAGGCTGAAGAGTCAGAACTGATCCGTTTTTTTGGTTTGGAAGAGGCACTTAACAAGAAGCTCAAGAACCTGTCAGGCGGGATGAAGCAAAAAGTAAATGCGATCCTCACCCTCATGTTTGATCCAGCCATATTGATTATGGATGAGCCGTCTGTAGGACTTGACCCCATCTCCCACATAAAACTAAAAGAGCTTATGCTGAAAGAGCGGGACAAAGGTAAAACCGTCTTGGTGACTACACATATTTTAAGTGACGTAGAGGAAATGGCCGATGAGATTATTTTTCTTATGGATGGAAAAATTTTCTTCCAGGGCAGCCCTGAAGAATTGCTTTCTTCCCAGCAAGAGGTGAGAATAGATAAAGCAATTGCTAAAATGACCGATAGAGAGGGCTTTTATGGTGCTAATATCATTAATGCTACGAAGAGAAAAGAAGTAAATATCCAAGACTGGCAAACCGAAACCCCTCATTTGAAAGATAGAAATGGCTTATCAAACTTCTTGCATTCCATAGGTGGGGATTCTCCCATGGGGATGCCTTTGGCGCTGATCTTCGCTCCGCTTCGTCAGGAATGACGTCTTTTGA
>CAMPJM010000661.1 GCA_946886805.1 uncultured Flammeovirgaceae bacterium
TTATATAACTTTAAAGGAAAATGCTTCAGTACGAAAGGTTTGTTCATAGTTTTTATGCGTTTTTTTCAAATTTTATAAAACGGTAGTAATAAAATTATTAGCTTAAACTCACAGGAAAAACAGCCAATAGCACAAAGCATGGTTATGTTCCTGCATCGAAAAAGTATCTATTATAAAGATACCTAGTGCTTATCCCGACTCAAAAAAACACGAATTAGCAAAATAAATAAATCAAAAAGTCTGTTTGTGCGTTTTAATAAGAACTATTTCAAGCTTAATATTTAAACCAAACATGCAATTGAAACTCAATCTCTGTTTAATCTCCCTAATTTTCTTATCATCCTTTTCGTGTAATTCAAAAATCACTGAATCAGACAGCAAACAAGAAGGTAAAGCATCCACTAATCAAAGCTCCGATGCCATCACGGTTGAGGAAAAGTGGGAACTCCCATCTGAATTAAAAGAGGTTTCAGGAATCGCCTATATGGGCAATAACCAGTTTGCTTGTGTGCAAGATGAAGACGGAAAGGTTTTTATTTACAATACAAGTACATCGGAAATTGAAAGGGAGATATCATTTGCCGGTGGAGGGGATTATGAAGGCCTTGCTTTGGTAGACAATGCTGCGTATGTGGTAAATAGTGAAGGGAAAATATATGAAATTTTAAATTGGGAAAGCGAAAACCCGGAAGTGAAAGAATATCAAACTCCTTTAACAGAAGATCATAACATCGAGGGCCTTTGTTATGATGCTGACAATAAACGCCTGTTGTTGGCAATCAAAGATGAGGAGCCGGGAAACAAAGATTATAAGGGAATTTATGGTTTTGATCTAGGTTCAAAGCAATTGGCCGAAGAACCGGTATACAAAATTGATCTCACTCATGAAATATTTAATAAGCTGAATGAAAAAGATCAGGAAGATTTTATGATGCCTTCCGAAATCAACATTCATCCTCAAACTGGAGAAATTTATATTACAGAAGGAAGAGACCCCAAACTGTTGATATTAGACAAAAATGGAAATATCAAATCTCTGTACAAAATGGACAAAGGAGATTTTCCTCAAGCCGAAGGGATAACCTTTAGCCCTGAAGGTGAACTCTTTATTTCAAATGAAGGAGGAAAAAATTCAGGTACGATATTGAAGGTTTCGTTAAAAAACTAGGAGGAGTAATTTTATCGCTTCAATTTTTTAAAAAATTATAGTTAGGCAGGGGTTTTACCAGTATAGTGTTAAGTACATCCTGGTAAAACGCCTGAATATTTGAAAAAGCGAAAATGGCTATACAATATTCACTTCGGGCGTAAGTGCTATTCCAAATTTTTCATTGACCGATTTGACTATAGCTTCTGCAAGCTCCTTAACTTCTGCACCTTGTGCTCCCCCACGATTTACCAGCACCAAAGCCTGATTGTCATGAACACCCACATTTCCAATTGTTTTGCCTTTCCAACCGCAGTGTTCTATAAGCCAACCTGCCGGTACTTTAATTTTATTTTCCGGTTGATCGTAGCCCGGCATGGAAGGATATTGCATTTTTAACTGATCAAATAATTCTTTCCCAATGCTTGGGTTTTTGAAGAAACTTCCCGCATTTCCTATTTTCGCAGGATCGGGCAATTTGCTTTGCCTTATCTGAACGATGGCATTACTTATTGCCTTTAGGCTAAGTTTTTTAATGCCCGCTTTATCTAATGTCTCCCGAATATCACCATAAGAAGTATTGAATACAGGATTTTTCCTTAGCTTAAACGTCACCGACGAAATAATAAATTGGTCTTTTAATGATCCTTTAAAAATACTGTGACGGTAAGCAAATTCACATTCAGCATGATTAAACGTTCTCATTGCGCCATCGCTTACATTGATCGCCTCTAGTTCTTCGAAAGTGTCTTTAATTTCTACACCATAGGCACCAATATTTTGCATTGGAGCCGCTCCTACAGTGCCGGGAATTAAGGACAGGTTTTCTAGTCCGCCATATCCCTGCTCGATTGTATACAGTACCAGGTCATGCCAAATTTCTCCCGCACCTGCTTTAATCCATACAAAATCCGGATCTTCCTTTACTTTCTGAATGCCTTTGATATCAATCTTTACTACAATACCATCAAAATCTTTTGTAAAAAGCAGGTTGCTTCCGCCTCCGAGAATCAGCATAGGAAGTGAACTAAACTTTGGGTCTTTTAAAATACATCTTATGTCTACTATTCCTTCAGCCTCCAGGAAATACCTGGCATTGACAGCGAGGCCAAAAGTATTATAGTTTTGAAGAGATACATTCTCTTGTACGGTCATAGAAAGGTATTTTCAGTTATAGTTTGCGATTCATCCCTTATGTTGATTAATTCACACAACAGGTTAGATTTCATGTAAATATATGGCATTAACTTTTCGTGTGAAAATAATCTCCAAACAAAGGCTTTTGTGCGGAACTTTATGCGGGCGGGTGAGCCGTTTGTGGCAGCCTGTAATTCTACTTAAGGTTTTGTCGGTCAGCGGGAATGTAAATATACCTATAATGCTTATCACAGAAAAAGACTCTTGTTCAATTGTGTTTTTCTTAATATTTTTTATCTTTATGCTTTATAATTTTATTTTAATTTATTTACATTACAATGAACACAGGAAAAGTTAAATTTTTTAATGAGTCAAAAGGTTATGGATTTATCAAATCTGATGATTCTGATCAGGAAATTTTTGTACACATCTCAGGTCTTATAGACGAAGTAAAAGAAGACGATGATGTTACCTTCGAAGTTACTGAAGGCAGAAGAGGTTTAAATGCAATTGATGTGAGATTAGCATAGTAGAATATATTTAATCCTTTCAAAAAAGTCCCTTTCCGGGACTTTTTTTATTTCTGGCAATCTGCAAACTATGAAAGCACAGCGAGTTTTAGTTGGACAAAGCAATATTTCTGGGGGAACTTGTATTTTTGGTTACCTCTATTAATGATTCGGCTAAAGCCAAATCTACACGACCTCGGTCTGCTTCTGGAGAGAGAAATTCCATCGCTTCTTATTTTTCAAATCGCTATGGGAGTAACTCTGCGCAGAATAATATTTAACCTTCTTGAAGTTCACGTAAATCTCACAAAATGTACAGCGCATCGTGGAGTTTATTGTTCATAGTTGTCTGCACAATTGACAAGGGTTCTATTTATTCTAAATGGGTTAATAAGTTAATAGTAACCCCGTTAGGAT
>CAMPJM010000662.1 GCA_946886805.1 uncultured Flammeovirgaceae bacterium
CAAGTTCTACTCCAAATAAGGTTTTATGACCTTTGTCCATATTTTGTAGCCTTTTTCATTCATGTGAAGCATGTCTTCCAAGAATAGTTTTTCAATAGGGTTTCCGTCTTTATCTAACATAGGCGTGTAAATATCCACAAGCTGGCCATTTTCCTGATGGGCGAGATAGTCTTTCAAATAAGCGATTAGCTTTTGCATCTCTGGCATCAATTTTACTCTGGAGGGGCTTGGCTTGGGTGTGATAATGTAAACTTCTGTTTCAGGAAGCCGCTCCTTTATTGTGTTAAAAACAGCTTTAAAATCGGTAAAGGTTTCTTCAGCTGATTTTCCGGCAGCTATATCGTTGTCCCCTGAATAGATAAATATTTTTTCAGGATTGTAACGAAAAACGATTCTTTCGATATTTTTTAGAAGATCTTCGTAGGTTGATCCTCCAAAACCTCTGTTAAGCGCGTCTTCATTGTCCAGATCTTCTTTTAAATCCTTCCACATTCTTACAGAAGAACTGCCTGTGAATAAAATTACATCCTCTCGTTTCATTTCAATACTATCTTTCCTGTCGAAGGCTTCAAGTTCTCCGGCCCATTTGTTTTTCTTTTTGTGCTGTAAAAACCAGTCGTATAATTCTGGATTTGAATAAGCATTCGTCCATGAATCATGATCAGCTTCTGGATACAGGGTGTACTTCACGTTTCCGCCACAGGCTTTCAAGGCTTCTACCATTCTTTCCGATTGGTAGGGAAATACCACCTTGTCTTTTGCACCATGAAAAACCCAGGTGGGAATGTCTTTGAGCTGACAGGCCAGGTCAGGATTTCCACCCCCGCAAACAGGGGCTATGGCTGCAAACCTCAGAGGAGATCGGGTAGCCAAGTCCCAGGTTCCAAAGCCACCCATGCTGAGGCCGGTCAGGTATACCCGATCAGGATCTATATTATTATTTTTAATTAATTCATCCAGAAGCAGATTTAAATCATCGGATGACCACCTTCTACCTGAAGGGCATTGGGGAGAAGCAACCACAAAAGGGAAATCCTTGCCTTCTGAAATCAGTTTTGGAAGCGCATTTTTGTTTACAAGATCCAGATTATCACCTCTTTCACCTGAGCCATGTAGAAATAAAATCAAGGGCCATGTTTTGTGACTATTCTCTTCATAATCCTCCGGTAGGTATAGCAGGTATTCTGAAATGGGTTCAATGTCTAACTCTTCTGCGGTTTGAGGATCCTGTGCCTTTAAAAAGAAATTTGATAAAAGAAGGAAAGACAGGAAAAGCAATGATTTGGTAGTTCTCATAAATTAATTTGAATTTTAATCAACTTTAAATTTAATTTCTGCTATTACAGGGAAATGATCAGACGGATATTTTTTACTATAGTGGTTGTTTAAAATGGCGTGTTTTAATACCGAAAAATAGTCATTTACAAATATAAAATCGATCCTTTTCTCCGGAATTTTGGCAAAATCGAAACCATTGAATGAGGCGTTCGGTCCAAAATGCGGGGTTTTAGAAATTGTCATTGCATCAGTAAAAGAATTGGAACTAAGTTCTTCGTAAACGTCCGTAGTGGGTTCTACATTGAAATCCCCCATCAAAATTGCAGGGTTACCTTTTCCAATTTCCTCTATTTTTGCGTGGATTAGCTTTGCGCTTTCCAGTCTGGCAACCTCCCCGATATGATCAAAGTGGGTGTTGAAAATAAATATTGCTGCATTTGACTGCTTGTTTTTTAAAACAGCCCAGGTGCAGATTCTAGGGAGAGCAGCGTCCCATGATTTTGACGGTTTTGCTGGCGTTTCTGAAAGCCAGAAGGTACCAGACTCTAAAACTGAAAATTTATGGTGGTTATAATATATAGCGGAAAATTCTCCTGCCTGGGCTCCATCATCCCGACCGACGCCTACGTATGAATGGTCTTGTAGTAAAGAATCCAGCTCCTCCACCTGATGGTGAAGCCCCTCTTGGATTCCTATGATATCAACCTGATTATAAAGCAACAGGTTAACGATAACTGTCCTTCTATTCTCCCAGGCATTGACAGTATCATGTTTGGCATCAAAGCGAATATTATAGGTCGCTACATTAAAAGATAAATCTTCTTGTTGTGCAAAGACCAGGGAGGGGAGGGTAATAAAAATAAAAAACAGTAATTTATTAAAGGATATGCTCATTTTGTAGTGCTTGTTTAACAGGCCTTCAAATTATATTTTTCTGTTTATTATTACCAGCTTCAGGTACTTTATTTTTTCGATTCGTTTAATTTATTGCGACTAGTCATGCAAAGTGACCTATAAGGTTTCAAAACCCTTATAGGTCTGGCCATGCCAAAGTTGATACGTCATTTCTAAATTTCAAGTGACTAAGAAAGCCCCTTATGTAAAATCAAAGTTAACAATTAAAAATCATTGAAAATTAGCACTTTATTTAACCTCACCCTTGCCCTCTCCTAAAGATAGAGGGTGTAAATGGTCTAATTTTCAATGATTTTTTTCAGAGTCAGTAATTCAGAAAACTGCTTAAGAAACTCAAAAAGTGCCGTCAAATTTATTGTCAAACCTGGCTCCATGATCTCTTTTTAATGGGATTTTCATTCCATTGGTCGCCTCTAACCAATCAAAAAGCTCTTTATTCAATTTTTTAGAAATGTCTTTATATGCTGGGTTCCTGATTAGATTATTGGCTTCGTAGGGGTCTTCTTTCAGGTTATATAACTCATTAATATCCCACACGCCATAATAGCGGATGTATTTCAAAGAATCTGTTCTGATTGAATGCATAGTAGGTGTTTGTGGAAACGGCCTTTCCCAGAAATATTCGTAGAAAATTTTAGTTCTCCATGGGATGTCTTTGCCGTTCAATAAAGGCACAAAAGATTTTCCATCCATATTATCAGGAGTTTCCAAGCCTGCGTAGTCGAGAATGGTAGGGCCAATGTCAATATTTTGAACCATTTCCTCGATAGTGGTGCCGGGAGTGATTAATGAAGGGCTATAAACAAGCAAGGGTACACGCATGGATTCCTCGTAAGCATGTCTTTTGTCAATTAAACCGTGTTCGCCAAAGGAAAAACCGTTATCGCCCATGTAAATCACAATTGTCGATTCCATCAGATCGTTCTTTTCGAGATAATTGATAACCTTACCTATGCTTTCATCGATTCCCAAAAGTGTTTCGCAATATTGTTTATAGAAGTCGTCAAAT
>CAMPJM010000663.1 GCA_946886805.1 uncultured Flammeovirgaceae bacterium
ACTATCGGGGTTAAAAAAGAAATAAATGTCTTCATGGGGAGTTTTCCGATGAGCATAGCTTATATCGGTTCGCCCTTGAATGTCCATATCAGCTGAGAGCTTATTTTCCCGGAGTACTTCGTCCCAATCCTTTTGGTCTTTAATCAATGTGGCCAATTCATTGGCCAGGGTTTTAAAAGTTTTTCGGTCTTTATCTGAATTTCCATAACCCGCCAATCGCTCGGGCTTTTCGCCATACACCGGCACCCCACTTTTGGCTATTTCATGAATTCTTTTTATGGTAGGTAATGTAAGGGTGTGGCTGTTTTTAAGTACCAAAACTTTATAAGCATTTCGTTCCGGAAGCACTAGTTTTTTATCTTTTATGTTAATTCTGTTAATCAGCACATCGGCATTTACGTTATCGTAATTGATTTTTTCAGGTATTGGCTGCTCAAAATCATTTCTCCCAAATGTAGAATTGGGCGTTCCATCACCGATAAAGATCAAAAGGTCAGCCACCGGATAGCCCTGCCTAAGCATGTGAGAGCCCCGGGCAATATATTTAAACCAGGCGGCACCAGCGTTTTCCCACCATGTTTGTGTGCGGTCGAAATGAAAGCCCCAGCGGTTCATGGTCATTCCCGGTTCTGTATGTGTATTGGCCTGGTGAGCAAAACGATGGAACATAAATTCGTTAATGCCTCTCGTCCAGGCCAGGTCACCAGAATTTTTGGCCATTGCAGGGTTTCCTTTCCAGTTTATTTCAGGGTTAGAGGTAAAAGATTCGGCAGAAATAACAGGTTTTCCATAAATGTGGGCAGAAGAAACCGCAGATTCCACCATAGTAATCGGCCTATTCATCCAAAATTCCCCCATCGGGATATCCGCTTTCCCACCAATATCCAGATCATTTAAAGGTCCAAAACCATAGGGTTCTATGTAACTAAGTATGCCATCTTTATTACAAAGTTCTGTAAAATAAGCGTAATAGTTGTTGGTCATTAAATTAGTAATCACCCCCCTGAAGTCCCATAAAACAGCTTCAGATACCTGAGGACTTTCCACAAAACGGCCGGCAATTAAGGGTAAGAAGTTTTTAATATCATAACCCTTCTCAGCGCTGAAAAGACTATCGAAGCCCTGTGTCCAGTTTTGCCCACCCATTTCATAACTGTCGATTTCTGCATATTGCAAGGCATTGGGAGCTACTTCCCTGGTATTTTCTACTACCTTTTTCACAAATGCATCATAGTGCTTTTTAAATGCAGGCCGGCTTAGCTTGTCCACCTCAAGACCCTTTCCTTCCTTTGAGGCAGGATTATTTGTGGCTCCAGTAGAAGTATAGCCAAACCTTAAAATGGTCCAGCTCCCTTCGGGAAGTTCAGTAAGCAAAAGGCCATCTTTGTCCATACCTGAACTAATGTCTTTGATTTGGAACTTATCGATGACCATGGCAGGCTCGGGTTTTCCAATAGGGTCTAATTGGGCATGTTCGGTACGAGCGATAGAGGTTCTTCCCAACAGGTTATTAACAAAGTAGGTAGCGCTGAGTTGCACCTCTTTAAGGTCGGTAGACTGGTTAAACTTTAATCTGAAATATTTGGAAGTAAGTGGTTCAAAATGATCGTTGATCGCCCACTCTCCCTTACCAGTACGGACCTTAAAGAGGTCGCGAACATCTTTAAACCTTTTACCGTCTTCCGAAACCTGCAACATGGCAGTTGAATGGCGATCATTAAAAACCAGCTTTGCTGAACGAATTGTTTTAGGTTTCTTATAAGAAAACTGGATCCAGGGTTCCTGGTCGCCCGACATTTTAATTTCCGACTCATTGTCTACCTTTCCGTCAGCAATTAGGGCAAGGTCTAAATTAGGATCCGATGCTGTAATTACAGCCGGGGTAGTGGCATCATCAACCTCAGATGGCAAAGAAGGGTAAGCTATTACTGCTATGTCTTGATAATAGCCTTCTCTTACGGTAGGTACTTTTAACTGCGTTTTCACCTCTCCCCCATTTACCACCTGCTCGCTCCATACCACCATTTTCATAGATTCTTCAGGGGTAATCCAGGGGCCTCCACTGGCAGACCATCCATCGCAATTATGTACGCCAAAACTTAAACCTAATCGCTCCGCCTCTTTAGCTGCATGTCTTATCAGTGCATGATGTTCAGGCGAATTGTATTTAATTGGACCATTGGGAATGCCCTGGGTAATATTGAACAAAAGGAAACCTCCAATACCTACTTCGGCCATCGATTCTAAATCTTTGGTAAGGCCAGCCTTTGTCATATTGCCACTCATGGCGTGCATCCAGGTGCGAGGTTTGGCCGATGATGGTGGGTTCTTAAATGCCGCCTCAAGGCTATTCGTTCTTTCTATGTTATTCGGGCTTTCTTTTTCGCTATTGCAGCAAAAAAGTAGGCTCAGCAATAAAAAAACAGATAGGTTTTTAAATGATCTCATTGTAAAGGCTGTATTAAAGTGCTACCTACTATCAACATTTGTCGTAAAGTGTCGTTGGATAAATATTTAGGCAATTGAAAAATAATTAATAAATAGAAAAACAAATGAAGCTTTTCTTTTCAATCCGGCTTCATTCTGGTAAAGTCGTGTTTTTCAATGAATAAACAGTAAAGTTATCGACAGTTAAATGGTTGTGGACGGTGCGGATTCCAAAATATCCTGTATCATAAGCTTCTTGGTCATAAAAATTATAGATTAGCTGATCATTCCTATAATACTGAACAATGCCATTATAAACAATTATCTTAATCCTGTTTAATTGGTTGGGCTTAATTAAAAACTCCTCGGAAGACAAGTCATGTTCAGGCATCAAAGGTTTATTCCCTTCGCCATCGTAACGCCTGAAGCGGGTTTTAGTATTATTATGGCCACCAAGTCCTACATAATAGAGGCTTAGGTCATCATAGTTTTTAAAAATCCCCCTCCGTTGACTATAACTGTTAAAGAAATCATCCGGCTTATCAGGATCCAAGGCCAGCCAGAAACAATTCAAATCTGATACCCGATCATTAGGGCCTGAATTCTGTACTACTACAGCATCGTATTCAATCATGAGCGGCGCATGTAATTTTCCCTTCCACCAGGTAGTGGAGCCGCCGGCAGCATCGATATCCATTTTTTCATCTACAAGCTTTACACCACCCTCAATTTCCTCTTCAGCGATCCAGCCCGTCAAATCTTTGTTAAAAT
>CAMPJM010000664.1 GCA_946886805.1 uncultured Flammeovirgaceae bacterium
TAAGATCTATCAAATTTTCTGTCTGCCTTTGCTTTTTAGCAATAGGAATGATCACAAATCCCGGGTTTTCTCAAGGTAATTTTCAAAAAGTACCCAAAAAAACCCGGATTTTGTTTTTATTGGATGGATCTGGCAGTATGTTGGCGCCCTGGGAAAACACTACCCGTATAATGGCTGCCAAAAGACTGCTGGCAAATATGATAGATTCTTTACAGACAAATCAAAACCTGGAGCTGGCCCTAAGAGTTTACGGACATCAGTTTCCACGAAGAGAGCAGCATTGTGAAGACTCTAAACTGGAGGTGCCTTTCGGCAAAGATAATCACCAGAATATTATCACGAAATTAATGCAGCTCAAACCAAAAGGGAATACTCCGATCGCCTATTCCCTGACACAGGCAGCAAATGATTTTCCTCAAGATGGTAATTATAGAAACATCATAATTATTATAACTGATGGACTGGAATCATGTGGTGGGGACCCTTGCGAGGTTTCGATGGCGTTACAAAAGAAAAATATTTTCCTAAAACCTTTTGTGATCGGCATTGGAATGAGCAAAGAATATGAAACTCAATTTGGGTGCCTCGGCCAGTTTTTTGATGCCAAGGATATTTCATCTTTCAGGGATGTTTTAAACCTTGCGCTGCATCAAACACTTGAGAAAACTACTGTAAGCGTAGAATTATTAGATATTAATAATAAGCCTACAGAAACAGACATAAATGTGACCTTTATCAACAATTTCACTGGAGAAGCCACCTATAATTTTATACACTACAGGGACAAGCGAGGCAGACCTGATTCAGTGGAAATTGATGGGGTTATTTCTTATGATCTGTTAATAAACACCTTGCCACCGGTACTGAAAAGGGAAGTAGATATCAAGCCCGGACAGCACAATGTTCTAACTGTAAAAATACCACAGGGCGAATTAATTGTAAATTTGAAGGGACACACCGAGTATGATAAAGGTGTAAAGGCGATTATTAGAAAAAAAGGCAGCGCTGAAGTAGTAAATATTGTAGATGTTCAGTATAAAGAGAAGTATCTGGTTGGGAACTATGATTTAGAAATATTAACTTTACCGCCGGTTCAAATTAAAAATGCTGTTGTTAATCCGGATGAGGTAACGACAATATCCATTGCTTCTCCCGGAATATTGAATATCAATGCCAGTGTGAGAGGAATAGGAAGTATTTATCAAATAACTGACGCCGGAAAGCAGGAGTGGGTATATAATTTACCAGAAGACAGAACAAAACATACACTTGCTATTCAGCCTGGTGATTACAGGATCGTTTTTAGGGCGGACAACGCCATGGGCAGTAAGTATACAGAAATAAAAAAATTCAATATAACATCAGGTTCAACAATAAATTTAAAATTATTCGGTAGATGACCAAACTTACATATACAGAGAAAAAAGACACCCGATCGGGATTCGGAGATGGATTACTGGAAGCAGCTAAAAAGAACCCAAATATTGTAGGATTATGTGCTGATCTTACAGGCTCATTGAAAATGCATGGCTTTAGGAAAGCTTTTCCTGAAAGATTTTTTCAGGTTGGGATAGCAGAAGCAAATATGATGGGGATGGCTGCCGGTATGACTATTGGAGGAAAGATTCCTTTTACAGGTACTTTTGCAAATTTTTCTACAGGCAGAGTTTATGACCAAATCAGACAATCAATTGCCTACTCCGGTAAAAATGTGAAAATTTGTGCTTCTCATGCTGGGTTAACCTTAGGAGAAGATGGTGCAACACATCAGATTTTGGAAGATCTCGGAATGATGAAAATGTTGCCACACATGACTGTCATCAACCCATGTGACTACAATCAGACAAAAGCAGCAACTATGGCTATTGCCGATTACGAAGGACCTGTTTATTTAAGATTTGGAAGACCATCAGTGCCTATTTTCACCGATCCGAATCAAGAATTTGTAGTAGGAAAAGCCATTAAATTTATAGAAGGAAAAGATGTTTCTATTTTTGCTACCGGGCATTTGGTGTGGCATGCGATAGAAGCAGAAGCAATATTGGAAGCTCAAGGCATAAGCGCTGAGGTAATTAACATCCATACCATTAAACCTTTGGATGTAAAGGCTATTCTAGAGTCGGTAGCGAAAACCGGTTGTGCTGTATCAGCAGAGGAGCATCAACTAAATGGAGGCCTTGGCGACAGCATTGCCCAAACTTTGTCAAGAAACGCCCCTGCCCCATTAGAAATGGTAGGAGTTGATGATTCCTTCGGAGAAAGCGGTCCGCCCATGGACTTATTGAAAAAGTACGGCTTAAGCACCGAGAGTATTGTGGAGGCTGCAAAAAAAGCCATCGCAAGAAAACGAGGTTAAGACGTTTGCAGATTATGATAAAAAAATTTGAAGGAGCTGTGTTCGCAGCTCCTTTTTTGTGCGTGAAAAGGTTTTGGGAAGTGGAGTTGCGAAGAGTGGTAACATTTAGCGAGGTAGAAAAGACTTGTTGGATTGCAGTAGTGGCCTACTTATTTCCGTAATGCGACAAAGCACTCAACACGTACACTGTTACCACCATGTTGTTGATAGAATAAACCAAGCGATGTTTCTTATTAATTCTCCGGGAATATAATCCGGCGAGATTGTGTTTCAACTTTTCTGGCTGGTCTGTTCCAACAGTGGGATGCTCCCTTAATTCATTAAATATTCTTTGCAGCTTCTATAAAACAGATCGGTCTCCCGATTTTTTGTGCTTCTCAATATCTTCTAAAGCATTGTCAGAGAACTCCAAGGTGTAGTTCATAAACCAAGCAGGTCATTTATTTCTTTAGAAGTCGTTATCTTTTTGGTTTTTCCTTCTTCAACCTGATTCATGCTCTGCTTAATTCGTTCGATCATTTCAGCATTAAAGTAAAGATCATCCTCTTTCTCAGGAGTTAAGGCATACGCCTTATCTTTTCCACGCTGAACAATGATCTGTTCAACTTCATCGACTCTTTCAAAGTACATTTTCTGATTTTGTCTAAACTCTCTACTACTAATTATCAGCATATAATAAATTAAAAGCGTACCAATACGGTACAATACTAAACTAACGATTTTTTTTCTCATGTGGTTCATTTCAGCAGATAATGTTGTGAGAAAGCATCATGTACCACCCCCTCAGATACTATGGTTAAAACCTAATACTATTTTACATTTATGGTTCTTTTATGTAA
>CAMPJM010000665.1 GCA_946886805.1 uncultured Flammeovirgaceae bacterium
TTACCAGCAAGATAAAAAAAACAGACCTCATTTTCGAACACGATTTTCCGACTTTTGAACACTTTTAAGATTACAGATTATCTCAGATTTGTTGTGAACTTAAAAGTATAAGAATGAAAGTTACATTAATTACGGGAGCCACCAGTGGAATAGGAGAAGCATTGGCGTATCAATTAGCCGAGAAAAAACATGATTTGTTGTTGGTTGCCCGAAACGAGCAAAAATTAAAGCATCTATGCAATGTGTTGGCAGACAAACACAACATCGGAACTAACTATATTGTCGCAGACCTCAACAAGCCTGACACACCTAAGTACATATATGAAGCGTGTAAAAAAAATAATTTGTTGGTAAACATGCTTGTAAATAATGCGGGTGTTGGCTCCAGCGGAGAGTTTGTGAAGAACGATTTGCAATCCGAGTTGGAAATTTTGCAGATAAACAACGCTTCATTGGTGGCGCTCTGCCATCTATTTCTTCCTAATATGATAATTAACAAAAATGGCAACATTATCAATGTGGGTTCCATGGCGTCCTTTTTCCCAAGCCCATACATGAGTGTTTATGCAGCTTCCAAAATGTTCGTCCTTTCATTTACAGAAGCATTGACCGAAGAGTGCAGGCCTTACGGGGTATACGTAATGTTGTTTTGCCCCGGACTTACAACATCAAACTTTATGAACACGCCAGCCAACAACAATGAGTGGGGAAAAGTATTGACAGCAGGAGCCAATACACAAACGCCTGAACAGGTAGCCACGGAAATGATACGTGCGTTGGAAAAGAAAAAGACATTTCACGTTTCAGGTCGCATAAATGCATTGTCAGCAAAGATGTTAGCTTTAATACCCAGTGCTACCATTGCAAAGCAGTTTGCTAAAAGCAAAAGAAAACAAATAGGTATGTAATTCGTAAATTTCCAGCCAATGAGCAAGCAAGAATTTTTTACAGTACACATCAAGTCAATTACTCAGCAGCATCAGTTATTGGGTGTTGCGAAGCCCAAACATCCGTTATTTAGCTTGTTGCGGTTTGAAGATTATCCTAAAAGAGAAATTGAGCAGCGTACCAGATTAATTTCCGATCTGTATCAAATCACACTTAAAAAAGATTGTCCATGTAAAATGCAATATGGGCAAACATCCTACGATTTCGATGAAGGAGTGATGTCGTTCTTTTCGCCCAAACAAGTGAATATTCTGGAAAAAGGTAATTATGTGCCCCGCCAAGGTTGGACATTAGCGATACACCCTGATTTTCTTAGAACGTATTCCTTGGACAGAAAGATAAAATCCTACGGCTTTTTTGATTATTCAGCCAATGAAGCGTTGCTGCTTTCAAATGAGGAGCAGAAATCTATCGAAGGTATTATTACACAGGTTGAAAAAGAAATGAGCCTGCCAATAGACAGGTTTAGTCAGGACATAATTATTTCAAATATTGATTTACTGCTCACCTGTACCAACCGTTATTATAATCGTCAGTTCATCACAAGAAAACATAACAATAATGACGTATTGAGCAGGATTGACGATTTATTGAACTGGCATTTTCAAGATACAACTACCGAAAAAGCATTGCCTACAGTCGCATTTTTAGCGTCACAACTCAATTTATCACCCAAGTATTTAAGCGACTGCCTAAAACAACTTACCGGCCAAACTACCCAACAAATTATTCACGAAAAGCTAATTGAACACGCAAAAGAAGTTTTGACCACGACCCAACTTTCAGTTAGCGAAATAGCGTATTCGTTAGGTTTTGAGTATCCGCAGTCATTCAGCAAATTATTCAAGACAAAAACCGAACGCTCACCTTTGGAGTTTCGACAGTCATTTAGCT
The DNA here is from genome assembly GCA_946886805.1 of uncultured Flammeovirgaceae bacterium. The sequence continues at coordinate 1,843 of CAMPJM010000665.1, forward strand.
GAAAGTGAAAATCTATGGCCGGTTTGTAGGCGATGGATACTTTTCTACTTTTCACTATCTTTACCCTCGGCGGATAATGTAGCGGTTTAAAGGCGGCCACAGATCATCGCCCGAACGTTGTAGCGTCATACTGAATATCCCAATGAAATCAGAAATATGGAGAAAAGAATTACCGATTTGACCAAAGATGAAATTGCAAGATTGTTTCCAGTGAAATTATCTGCTCATACTCGTAAATGGAAAAGAATTTATGAGAAAGAACGAAACTTAATATTGAACCTTTTAAATGATGACATTCTTCGGATTGAACATTTTGGGAGTACTTCTATACCAGATTTAACAGCAAAAGATACTATTGATATTTTGATTGAAATTTCTGACAAAAACAACTTCAACAATGAAATAATCGAGAAATTAAAAACTATCGATTACGATTACATTTTACAAAATGAAGGAGATTCTCAACATATGGTTTTTGTAAAAGGTTATAGCCCAACTGGCGAAAAAGACCAAACATTTCATATCCATATGGGACCGAAAAATCATAAAATATGGGATAGGATTTTTTTCAGGGATTATTTGACTGAGAACAAGGAGATAGCCGAACAATATGGAATATTAAAAATCAAACTTTCTGAAAAACATGAATATGACCGAGTAGGATATAGAATTGCGAAAACAGAATTTGTACAAAAGGTAACAGAGGAAGCTAAGCAATACTATTTAAACAAAGAGATTAAATAAAGGACGGCCGTGAGCCATAATTCCACGGTGCGGAAAGCCTATGTAGATTTGGCTTTAGCCGAATCATTAGTAGCAGATAATGTAGAAACAACACAAACCTCCCCCAGAAATCCCGCATGATCCAAGGTCTGCGTCCTCATATACCTTTAATGAAAAATGGCAATATTTGTAGTGACCTGCCCCTTTAGAAGGCTGTTTTTAAATGGTTTTAAAAAGAATTGTTTAATTATTTGATTTAGTGGATTAAAAAAGCTTCTATTTGAAGATATGCCGTATTTATATTGCAACAGGTGGTCTGTGGAGAAACAAGAACACGACGGTGTACTCCTCCTTAGACTTCCGAAGTTTCGTTTTCATACCGCAGATGTTCTCTGATGCATGCGCGCCAAAAATATAGTACGAAGCTATAATGTACCAAACTTCGGAAGTCTTTACTCCGCCGCCAAGGTCTGACCTTTGAATGCAGGCATAGTCTTCGTAAGTAACCCGTTCATGCTACAGCTTTAGCGGTAGCTTTTTATTAGTTCATCCATCAAATTTTCAGACAGTATTTTATCCAAATATTTTCCTCTACTACTTGCTTCTCTTTGATAAGGTGCGAAAGGACT
>CAMPJM010000666.1 GCA_946886805.1 uncultured Flammeovirgaceae bacterium
CTCTAATGAAAATGGTCTTAGCGAAACGCTAAAGCAGCGAAAGTATAAATTAAATGGATTGCAAATCCATAGTTAATGCTTCCGGATTGTGCCATAGGCATCCCTTTGGGGCAAATCCGGAAGAGCAGGTGACGCAAGAAATTCAATCGATAATAACTAACTAATCATCTACCTCCTCGTCAGGAAGTATTTCATTTAATTCTATTTTTGGTTTGTTATCATTTATCATAATATTCTCGTCATTCATCGCATTTGAAAATCCAATCATAAAAGATGCTGCAAGCAGAAAAGCAGTACGATTAATGAATTTAATAGCGGCTTTCATAATAAGCCAAAGTTTTCTCATTAGAGTGCTAAGAAATGTCAATACATAATTATCTCTGTACATAGGAATGGGGGTATCACCAAAAGTATTCAGGCGGATTAAACAATGAAAAATGTTTGCCAAGGAATGGCTAAAAGAAGACTAATTTATGTGAGGAAGGGGAACCTCCGCGTCAAATATTGACCGCGGTATGCTGCTTTGGGATATAACGGCTGGTCTTAAAAATTGCAAATACAGCTTTGACAGGCTTAAAAACCTTGTTTTACAAATCTGATTCTGATATATTAATGAGTACTTAAAAGTGAGGTAATCAAAATTTCCAAAATGATTCTCTGTCCTTTCATTGCTAAAAAACTTTTTGTCAATTGAATAGGATCTATCTGTATCGCCTGTTTTTACAAGCAGCTCTGTTCTAAAAAAGGCAGTACAGTGAGGGTCACATGAGGAAATAATATTTGCAGAGTTAGCCGCAAAAACAAGTAATAAGCCAAATAGAAAGTAGTATTTGGTAAATCTCAATTTTTTGGGGTTTAAAAGACTACTGGTCGTCCACACTACTTAATTTCTATAATTCAACGAATTCCTAAGTGATAAGTTTTCTATTCCTCAGGGTCTAAAATTTTCCCAATAAAAAGGATGTTTTCTGTACTCTTTTCCATTATAAAAAACACAAACGGTCTGTTTATGCGAATAGGACTCGAAGTTGAAGGCAAACTGGTGAGAACAATTTCAACAGAGGTTGCTGCAGCGGCTTCCGTTCCTTCCTCATCCACCTCAATAAATGTTTTGTGATTTACCTTACTTATAGCAAGTGCATCCGAGCTCTCAAATAGCAGGGAAAAATCTGCAATACCAGGTAAAAACGCATCTTTAATTCCTAAATCTCGCAATGCTTCATTCAAAACAATTTCATATTCCATCTGAAATTTAGGGAGATATAAAGGCGCTACTGAAGAATCAGCATTTTGTATCAACTCCTTCATTCCGACAGCATCAAAATTATTAATTATATCATCAACGGACACATTCTCATGAGGAAGTAAAATACTCATATAAAATTGTTCGTTCCCATATGGGAGACTGATATACTGAAAGTTCTCATTGTGTGAGTATAAAAATTTAAGCTTATCAGAGAACATGGTTTCCCTATGAACGACGCTTCCATCTTCCCTGTAAAAATCACGAGGTTGGGTTTCTGATTTATCGAATTTATAAGTCCAGGTACCTTTAAAATATATAGCATTGATTAAAAACATCACATGATTGTTACTAACTTCTTTGATCAAATCTTTAATTTTATCCTGGGTTTTATCCTCTACCCAATCATTAATTATGTCTTTTGATTGAGGGTGGTTAAAATCAAGAGGTTTAATTTCACCATCGTAATTTTCTTTTATTAAAGAGCTAAAACCATCTTGCAAGGTATACGAATCTCTGTACCAGATTGAATTGGCAATACTGAACTCAGTTTTCTTATCCATGTTCAACAACAAATGCTGAAGATCTTTATAAGCCTTATTGACTTCATTACTCTCCATTCCATTAAAACCCAAAGTATTCTGTATTTGCTCTTTTGTATTTCCACTGGCGCCATTATAAGTCATGGCCAGTGCGGTACCAATGCTTAAAGGAGAAATAAAAATATTTTTATTCTTATCCTCTTCATTTATCTGCCTGAACAGTTCAAAAGAAAAATTATTGGAGGAGTTTATCAAATGTTCTTCTTCAGTTGACAAAGCCCTGATATTGGGGGCATTTTCTTCACTATCCGGTGAAATATTCTCATTGTTGCAAGAAGAAAAAAGCACCATGCAAACAATGGCGTTAAAAATTGCTCGATTCATCAATTCCATAGAAAAATGCTCATGTTTATAGTTAGGACACTTCTCAGGCTTTAAGGGTTGGAAATATCGATAGTTATTTACGGGAGGAGAAGTTACACATGGAGATCACCTTCAAATTGCTTCTTGAACTTTCCAGAGTTATTCGGGATAAAAGATAAGTAGATAATCTGAATATCACACAGCCAAAACTTTGAAAATCTGCCTTCATATCTTACATACGAAATATCATCGACTACTTTAATTAGTAAATTTTTGCTTTTTAATGAAACTTGCTAATGAGAAACAACAACTAAAATTCTATGGCCGATAAGTTTTAGTTTTTGGCAAACTCTTTGTTTTATTAACGATAATAAGCATGAAATTTGAATTAAAACCTTCTCCCAAATTGAAGACTAAAACAACCATATTGTATACTGTTACTTCTCTACTGGCAGTTTTAACAATAGGTTGCTTTGCATTTTTCTATTTTAATCTGGGGAATAGTTATGATTCAGTTGCTGCAACACAAGCAGGTTCTGAAATAAAATCCGTCAAAAGTGGGAATTGGAATTCTCCAGCAACCTGGGGTGGCAATACACCTCTTAATGAAGTAGCCATTATACAAGAAGGCCATACAGTGACGGTGAATACTGATGAAAATTTTGCAGGAGATTTATTAGTTCATGGAATACTAGAAATTAATGCCGGAAGAACTTTAACTTTTACGGGAGAAAACGCAAAATTTAAAATAACTGATGGAGGGGAAATAGTGCGTAAGTTTTCTTTAAGCGGTTTCGCTCAAAATGCTAGCTTCATAATTAATGGACAAACCCACTATTTGACATGGTGGTCTACAGATATTTCAGGTCCCACAGGATACGGAGACGGTTACGAAACATTACCCATTGACCTCCTTGCTTTCAACGCTGCCCTAACCCCAGACAAGGAAACAGAAGTTATCTGGACCACAGCCTCTGAGGAAAACAACGACTATTTTACTATTGAAAGAAGTCTCGATGGCCAAAATTTTTTCACACTTGATA
>CAMPJM010000667.1 GCA_946886805.1 uncultured Flammeovirgaceae bacterium
GTGAACAATGTTGACTCCACCACCTTTAGCATTATTTCAGAAGGGCCGGTTCGGTCAATCGTAGAATTTCAATATCATAATTGGAGACCGCTGGATCGCAACTATTCAGCTAAAGAGGTCATTAGCATATGGCCAGGAATGTATGCCTATAAAAATGAAGTAAGCCTATCTGGAATTCAGGGAGACGAAACCTTACTTGTTGGGCTTGTAAACTCCAATACCGACAAACCATTAACGGAAATTGCTGTAAACGAGGACTGGGTAATATTGCTAACCCACGACAAACAGACATATGATAAAGAATGGTATTTAGGTATGGCACTTATTTTACCGAAAGAATTTTATCTCGGATATTTGGAAGCACCTAAGACAGGAAGCCTGTCCAATACTTTCCTTGCAAAACTGAAGGTAGAAAATGAGACGCCAGTGAGTTACTATTCAGTTGCCGGGTGGGAAATCAGTGACCCCTCGTTTTCGGACTCTACTTATTTTCAAAACTATGTGAAAGATTTAGCTAATCAGCTTAGTGTGGAGATAGAACAGTAAAACCGAAGACCTCTTAGACTTCCGAAGTTTCGTTTCTGCACAGCAGATGTTTTTTGATACATCCGAGCCAAAATATAATGCAGAGGCTTAACATACTAAACTTCGGAAGTCTTAACATTATTCCCTCTCCCATTGGTCAGTCCTGAACGGCGATGCTGGCAATCCCGCCTTATTATACAAATTTGGTTCAGGAATCTTCTTCCAGGCAAAGCGAACCGCTTTAGGATCTTTGATACCTTCTGCTGTTACGATTACTTTACTTCCTTCAATTACGGCTTTTGCAGGAACAAACTCTTGATCTTCCCCTGCAATGGTAAATTCCGTAAGCTCTCCATCCCTTGCTTCCAATCCTTTTTCTGCATAGTCAAAGGTCAGAATAATTTTATCCCCTTCAATTTTCATTGATTTATAGATTGGACCGGAATACACAATATCCTTTTGACCATAATCCTTAGCCAGTGCCCAAAGAGCAAGCCTCTCCCCTACTATTTGTTTGTTTCTGGGATGAATATCGAGGGAATCGCCCCAATCTGTGGTTACTGCCATACCTGTATTTGGCACTGAAAGCATAGTGAGCAGCTGTGCCTCCCTGATGCCGGGTCCCTGACTTCGGTGTGGAGCAATCTGCACGAAATAAAACGGAAATTCGCTGTTCCAATCATCCCTCCAATTTTTGATCATGGCCGGAAAGAGAGAACGATATTGCTTAGGTCTGTCAGCATTTGATTCTCCCTGGTACCAGATAGCACCTTTTATGGTATAGGGAACAAGCGGGGCTATCATGGCATTGTAAAGTTTGTAGGGCGACTTGTTGTGTTTTGGGCCAATGGGTTCTCGTGGAGCACCCTTGGGCTTTTCACCTCTTGCTTTTGCAGCTTCAGCTTCAACTTTCCATGCATTAAATTTTACTTCAAAAGCTTCCATTGCTTCTGGATATTCCTTCAATGCCTGCTCATAATTATCAAGTATGGATTGAAATTCAGGGTCAGCCGCAAGAATTTCTTTTTTTGTCCAGCTTTCTGCCGGTGTACCTCCCCAGGAGGAATTAATTAGCCCAACAGGAAATCCGGTTTTCTCGAATACTTCCTGAGCAAAAAAATAAGCCACTGCTGAAAAGTCGCCAACGGTAGCCGGACTGCAAACTACCCAGTTTCCTACCACATCTTTTTGTGGCTCATCAGCCACTTTTCTTTCCACAGTGAACATCCTGATTTGCGGGTAGTCTGCATCCTTAATTTCTTTTTCATAATTTAGAACTCCTGTTGCCCACCCAGAATTTTCAATTGGCGCCACAGGAAAATGCATATTGCTTTGGCCGGAACATAACCAAACCTCACCTAAAAAAACATTATTAATTTCAATCACATTCTCGCCTTTAAAGGTAAGCGTATATGGACCACCGGCTTTTGGCGTATTGATACTCATTTGCCAGTTCCCTTTTTCATCGGCCTCGGTTTTTACTGGTTTTTTGTTCCAGCTGGCTGTTACTTCTATCTGTTCTCCGGGTTCTGCCCAGCCCCAAAGCGCTACCTTTTCTTTTTGCTGAAGCACCATATTGTCTGCAAAAAGCACCGGTAGCTTGATGTCGGCAAATACATAATGGTTTACGAGGAGGATAAACAGGCTTAATATAAATCCTTTGGCGATATTCGTTAACTTATATTTCATTATCAATAGTTAAAATAACAAGTGAAAATTATTTAGATCTTTGGCTATTGCTGTTAGTGTTTAATTTCCCAACCCATCCGTGAGGACAATCTTAGGTTTTGGAGGTTCGTCCATTCCTTCACCAAAATAATAGCTCGTGTGAGGAGGTTGGTTATAAGCTACATTTTGCCATGCGATAGATACCCTGTACTGAGGATCATGCATTAAGGTATAGTATTTATGAGTAGTTGGAATGGTAGTAGTGAAAATTAGCAGCTCCTTATTGTTTTTATGACGCAAGATAATTTCTTCTCTCCAGTCGCCCAATATATCGGCGCTTAGCCCGGGATTAGATTTTGTTCCATTGTTTTTTTCTGCTCCTGCTTCGTCAGCGGAGAGGAGGTTTTTCAATGTATTGCTTTTGTAATCCCATTTGTCAACCTTTGTACCATCCAACAGCTCCCTTTGCAAATCACCATCCCACCATACAGCAAAGTTCATCGTCGGACGTTTTCGGGAAATTAATTCACCGTTATTCCTATACAGACCTCCAACCGAACCCCACATTTCGTAGCCTTTATAGCGAGGATCAATATCAGCGGCCAATGCTCTGCCCACATCATCCGTAGCTGGTACTCCCCAGAGTTTTTCCCCGGTTCCTGCATCCCTAAACCACAAGCCATTTCCCTGATATTGTGAAGGCGATTCATTGCACGTCCATATTTCCATTCCCGGTCTATCGGGATCCATATCCGTGACATGCATGGCATCACCATGCCCTAATCCCGTGGTATAAAGACGCTTTCCATCATTGTCTACTGCCATAGAACCATATATAATTTCATCCTTTTCATCGCCATCCACATCTGCAATAGTTAATTGATGATTGCCCTGCCCTGCATATTCCGCATTTCCCTGGGTGTCAGAATCAAACAACCAGCGTTGTGTGAGCTTTCCATTACGCCAATCCCATGCAACCAAAACAGATCTGGTATA
>CAMPJM010000668.1 GCA_946886805.1 uncultured Flammeovirgaceae bacterium
GGAAATTGGAGCTGGCGAAGCAGCTGGAAGAAAACATTTATGAGCAAGCAAAAGAAAATGAGGATTTTGAAATTTATGCAGAAAATTAAATTATTGGTAATCTTATCGCTCTTTATCAGTGTATTACCAACGTACGCTCAGGATCAGGCAATGGTGGTGGATAAGATTATTGCCAAAATTGATAATAATATAATACTGAAAAGTGAGTTAGAGCAAGCCTACCTTCAATATATGGCAAGTGGGCAAGCAATTGGCGGGAGCGATGTAAAGTGCCAAATGTTCGAAAGCCTGGTAATAAACAAACTAATGATCGCAAAGGCCGAAATCGATTCTGTGGTTGTAACAGATGAGGAAGTGAACTCCAATCTTAACAATAGAATGAATGTATTTATTTCCAGGATTGGCTCTGAGGAAAAAATCGAGGAATATTACGGCAAAAGTTTGGAACAATTTAAAGATGAACTGAGGGACCAAGTGAAAGATCAGCTAATAGTTCAAAGAATGCAAACCACCATTACTTCCGACATTTCTGTAACTCCTGCTGAGGTGCAGGAATTTTTTAATTCTATTCCTAAGGACAGCTTGCCCTATTTTTCTACTGAAATATCATTGGCCCAGATTGTAAAAATACCGGAAATAAGCAAAAAGCAAAAGGACGAAATATCCAACAAATTACTTGACATCAGAGAACAAATTGTAGCTGGGGCAGATTTTGAGGAACTGGCCAGAAAGTATTCTGAGGAACCAGCTGCTTCTACTTCCGGGGGTAATTTGGGTTTTCAAAACAGAGGAGATTTGGTTCCTGCCTACGAGGCCGCTGCTTTAAAACTAAAGCCCGGTGAAATATCTCAACCCATTGAAACAGAATTTGGATTTCACCTAATCCAAATGATCGAAAGAAGGGGCAATCTTTACAATACGAGACATATTCTCATGAAGCCTTCTTCCTCGGAATTAGATATAGAGGAAGCGAAAGAATACCTTGATAGCATAAGAACACTTGTATTAAACGATAGTATAACATTTGAAAAGGCAGCCAAGGAATTTTCAGATGACAAGCAAACGGCTTCAACGGGCGGATATTTTATCAATGATACCGGTGCCCCGCGAATCTCAGTTGAGGATCTCGATCCCGTAGTATTCTTTACTATAGATACGATGGATGTTGGCACCATTACCAAACCAATCACTTTCCGGATGGATGATGGGAAGGAAGCTGTTAGGATATTGTTTTATGAGTCAAGAATTAAACCTCATTTGGCTAGCTTAAGAGAAGACTATCAAAAAATTGCTCGAGCGGCAGAAAATGAAAAGAAAAATTTAATACTAAATGCCTGGTTTGATAAAGCGAAAGATGATGTTTTTATCCAAATAGATCCTGAGTACGGGCATTGCGAGATTGTGGAATAGTCCCAAATTTTTTATCCTATAATTATTTATTGTGAGTCAACCAATTAATAAATTTACTTCAGAAGTTGAGGCCGCAGATAGCCTTCATGCTACATATAAAAGATTGAGTAAGGAAATTTCAAAGGTTATAATTGGTCAGGATGAGGTAGTGAAATTGCTTTTGATATCACTGTTTTCGCAGGGACATAGTTTATTAATAGGGGTTCCCGGCTTGGCGAAAACGCTTTTGATTAATACTATCGCATCGGCTTTAGATCTGAAATTTAATAGGATCCAGTTCACACCAGATTTAATGCCTTCCGATATTCTCGGAGCAGAAACGCTTGATAAGGATAGAAATTTTCAATTTATCAAGGGACCTGTGTTTTCTAATATTGTATTGGCAGATGAAATTAACAGGACGCCTCCAAAAACCCAGGCTGCCTTACTAGAGTCTATGCAGGAATATTCCGTCACCATTTCAGGTCATAAATACGAGTTGGACAGGCCGTTTTTTGTTCTTGCTACCCAAAACCCTATTGAGCAGGAGGGTACTTATCCTTTACCCGAGGCGCAGCTAGATAGGTTTATGTTCAATATCTGGCTCGATTATCCTTCTTACCAGTCAGAAGTTGAAATAGTAAAAAACACCACCTCTGGTCAAAATTATCAGGTTGAGAAAATAATGGAAAAGGAGGAGATAATTTATTATCAAAAGTTGGTGAGAAGTGTTCCTGTGGCCGACAACGTGGTGGAATATGCTGTGAAACTGGTGCATAAGACCAGACCCACTATAAGGGACGCAAATCCAATTGCTAAAGATTTTTTGGAATGGGGAGCGGGACCAAGAGCATCGCAGTATTTAGTGGTTGCAGCAAAATGTAACGCTATCTTGAACGGAAAATACTCTCCCGATATTGAGGACATTCAGCAGGTTGCCAAGCCGATTCTGAGGCATAGAATTGTTAGAAATTTTAAGGCAGAAGCAGAAGGAATCAGTGTAGATAATATAATTGAGAAATTGATTTAGGATATTTGCCAATGCTTACCTGTTACTGTTTGTGATAGTTAAAAAATTGTTATCCAAATAGGTGTCATAAAGCAACAAAGGCTGGTCGGAGGGGCTTCCGGTTGGATTGCCATGAAAGTCAAACGTAGAGCCGCAGCAGGTATCTATTAAAAAGAAGCTTGACTGATCTACTGAAACTATTTCACAAGGCTTATTAGGAGCAAAAGTACAAGCCCTTTCAATCGCGAAGTACTTGTCTTCACTTTCCCTATAGATTATTATTCCTTTAAAACCTTCATTTTCGTAAACAAATCCTCCATCATATTGCAAAGGAAGGTATTCCTGTAGATTCAGATTTATTGTAAACTCAGTATAAACAAACGGGATCCTAGTGGGGGGAGCATTGTCTTCACACCCCAGACCTACAGAAAATGTAATGACCAGGAGCAAATAAATGCAAGCTTTTCTAAATAATTTTGTGTTAATAGTCATAAAACCCTTTGCCACTTTTTTTTCCAAGGTGACCTGCTAATATTTTTTGGTTTTGTAATCTGCTCGGTCTAAACCGAGGTTCCTGATGAAAAGCATTATAGATGGAAGTAGTAACTGCAAAATTAGTGTCTATTCCGATTAAATCCATCAGCTTGAAAGGTCCCATTTTAAACCCTGAGGATTCGATTAGCTTATCAATGGTTTCAAAATCTGCAATCCCTTCTTCCGCTATCTTTAAGCTTTCGACATAGAAATGACGAGCCACCCTATTTACGATAAAACCAGGAGCATCTTTTAC
>CAMPJM010000669.1 GCA_946886805.1 uncultured Flammeovirgaceae bacterium
CTCAGGTAGTTATAATCCAGCCCCACACGCTCGGAAATGAGGTTCGAAAAATTTAGATGTATGGAATTATCCCCTGCCTGATGAATTAATTCAACCACTACATTTTTTACTTTTTCAATCGCCATGGCCTTTTTATCATCGATCAGTTCAAAACCATTTTCTTCCAAGGTTTCTTTTAAGGCAACGTAATCAATCCTATCGCTGCTACCATTTACGACCACTTCCCCCAGCTTTATTTCCTGTATTTCTATTCCAAGCTTTTCCAACTCCTCCCTTACCACTTTGATACAGCGGTTACAGACCATGTTTTTGATATATAAATGTGTGGTTTCCATAAATTATGTATTCTCATGTTAAGGTACTAAAATATTAATCATGCTATATTAATCATGCTGAAATGTTCTGCTCTTTACTTAAGTTTTCAATCTGCCGTCTTTTCAAAGAGCTTTTTCTTTATAACCTGGCACCTGGTTTATTTTTGAACGAATTTCCCCACAAGCAAGCATTTGCTCCCCAAAGTAAGGATTTCTAATCTCTTCGCTCAGACTAAGCCAGTAAGCACCTGTGTTATCGGAAACCATAGGACAATATTGATAGTAAGCTGATATTTCTTCACCTCCAAAAAGTTTTAAACTTGCGTATAAAGCTTCACTCAATGGAGCAAACGCATTTCGCTGATGTTCGATATTTTCGGCAGTCTGGATTTGTTGCAAGGTTTTATTGATTATGGCAAGCTGTTCCATCCAAAGGTTATGCGCTTCGCCTTTAAGCAATGCCATATCTGTTTCTTCAACAGCATCAGTTACTTCTTCGGAAGCTGTTTTAGCACTACCAGGGTCGGAAGCCACCAGAGCATCTTTCAGCTTTAAATATTGGTCAAAGACAAAAGCGAGCTGTTGTTGAAATTGACTATTTACTTCCATGGTTTCCTGACTGCCTTCCACATGATGATTAGCGCCCTGCGCTGCTGTATCATTGTTAGATTCGTCCATTTCCATGCCTTCATGATTATGTCCTGCCATAAAATCACCTCCTTTTTTTAGCTGATACTCACTATATAGCAAATAAGCTCCGGTAGCTACCACCGTATCACCTTCCTCCAGGCCTTTGGTGATTTCCACACGGTCAAAATTCACTAGGCCGGTTTCTACTATTCTTGGCTTAAAAGTGCCTTCTCCGGCTTTTACCCAAACATGAGCACCATCACCACTGCGGATGACTGCATCGTTTGGGATAGCGATGACTTTACTTTGGAAATTTTCTAAAATAACATTCGCCTGCATTCCCGGCAGAAACTGATGATCTGGGTTGGGAATCTCCACCCTTAGGGATAAAATCTGACTGTTATTGTTAAATTCAGGACTTATGAAAGCAACCTCGCCGAACACTGGTTCATTTTCAAATCCTGCCACAGCTACTTTTACTTTATCTCCTTCACTGACCAGTTGAGCTTCACCTGGATACAACTCAGCTTCTACCCATACATTATCCAGTCGGTCTATTTTATACAAGCTGCCTCCTTCGGGCAAATATTGGCCTTCTGCAACCGCTATTTCTGAGACAATACCTGAAACCGGAGATAAAAAAGTAATTTTTGCGTTCATCTTTTTAGCCGTCGCTAATTGGTCGATTTGCCCAGACGTCATACCATAAAGCAGCAGTTTTTTGCGTGCCGACTTCAGAAAAGACGCATATCTGGGCTTCTGCTCGCCCAATTGTTCGTTTTGTTCCAAGGCAAGCAGAAATTCCCGTTGCAGTGTAAGCAATGGTTCGCTGTAAATTTCGTACAATGGCTGTCCTTCACGCACCTTCTGCCCCGTTTCTTTAATATACAATCGCTCAATCCTGCCTTCTACCCTGCTGGAAATTACTTCGGCTTGCTCTTCATTTTCTATTACCCTTCCTACAAGAATGGTGTTATTGCCCATTGTTCCCTGGCTTACAGGCAATGTGGTAATGTTAGCCAATTTCATCTGTCTTTCGCTCAACATAATCTCTGCCGAGCTGGCATCGCCTTTTTCTATCGGAACCAGATCCATGCTACAAATCGGACAAGTACTCGCTTCATTCGCCACAACCTGAGGGTGCATCGGGCAGGTGTGACTGCCAGTACCGTCTGCCGAATGTTCATGGTCTTTGCCTGAACAATTAAGCAGCAGAAGGGATAGCAGCACGAAAGTTGAAAATTGAAAATTGAAAATTGTAAGTCGGGGCGTCCATTTTTCAAATTTCCATTTTCGATTTTCCATTTTCCATTTTCTATTTTCCATTTTCTACTTTTTTTGTTGAATTAATGAATGCATTTAGTTTAGGGCCCAATTCCTTTATAATTTCATCATATTCTTTTGTCCTTTCTTTGCTAATTATTTTTCTTCGAATTGTCTTCCTAAGCCATGCTTTTGTTTCTTCAAAAGAACCTCTTGCATACATATAAAACTTCTTGCGGTCTGGTGCGGAGAACCTTCCATAGCCTTCCGCAATGTTTGCGGCTATACTATCTGCCGACCGAATTACTTGCAATCCGATAGTTCGTTGTGCTTTAAAAGGCCATTGATCATAATCGTCCCAGACCATGTCCGATAGCTGTTCCGATAGTTGATAAACCTGTAGGTCGGTTAGTGATATCATAGCGTTGGCTTTTGTTTTGGTTTAGCTTATAAGTTACTCACATTTTAGCTAATGTAGGAGAAATTGGAAACTTGAAATTTGAAATTGGGGCTGTATATGGACATTTAAAAGTCGAAAGGTGGGACTGCATATTTTCCAATTTCTAACTTCTAATCTCCATGTTCCCGTTCCTACTTCTATATTCAATTTTTATTCTTCATTTTATTATCGTTTAATAATTAGTGGAAAAGCTAAATTGACAGTGCCTAATTTCCATTTTCCATTTTCTAGTTTCCATTTTCAATTTTCACAGCCCCATCCACCATAAACTGAGCATTATAAGCTATATCTTCATCAGGCGATAAGCCCTCCACCAGTTCTATCATCCCCTCAGATCTTCTTCCGGTAGTTACTTCCTGAGGTTTGAAAACGCCATTTCTCTTTACAAAAACAACCTGCTTAGTGCCTAAATCAAGAACTGCAAGCGCAGGGATCCAAAGGGCGTTTTCGACGGTTGATTCAAAGTGCGCCTTTACCAATTGCCCCACTTTAAGGGAATTTTCTCCTCCGGAGAGATAAAC
>CAMPJM010000670.1 GCA_946886805.1 uncultured Flammeovirgaceae bacterium
TTGTTTCACTCTTATACTGGCCCATTCCTTCACATTTTTCTTTGCCTCTTCTTCAAATTCGTAGTCCCCATCATTTTCAGTATAAACCGTCTTCAATAGTTTTTTCTCAGTATAACTTGCCTCCAACAATCTATCAAATTTTGGTGTAGCTACCAACATTCTTGTCAGCGTATTATTTTTAAAGTTGGTATCAATAATAAGTATTTTCTTTTGAATAAGGCTAAGAGAGTAGGCAAGCGAGATAATTAAAAATGATTTACCCTCATCTTGCTTCGTACTGGTAACTAAAATAGTCTTGGCCTTTCGAAGCTCAATTTCATATCTGAGCTTTCGTAGCAACTGAATAAATAGCTTTACCTCCTTATTTTCATCATTATCATCATTTTTTTCCTTGAAAATATTTCCAAGATCCATATTCTGAGGATTCAAAAAATTAATAGAACCTGCAAGTTTTAGACCAGTAAGTTTTTCGAACTGCGGACCAGTTTTAATACTGGTGTCAATAAATTCCAAAAAGACTATTGAAACCACACAAAGCGCAAAACTCATAGCCCAGGCTAAAGCCGTAACAATAAAAAGTTTGGATGATTCGGAATTCACAGCCGGTTGACCAAAAAGCACTTGTTTAATTGAAGTACCGGAAGCAAAGGACGCACTTTTGACGTTGCTATAACGTTCCTGAGCCTTAATAAACTCTTCTCTCGCGACATCAACTTCGCTTTGTAAGCCTGCAATAGTTGCTTCTTTTGAAGCAAGCCCTGATGCATTTCCTTTTAATAACCCCAATGTGCTCTCTGTTGAGGATAAATTTCTTTGAGCAACTGCCAAGTCAATGCCCAATTGCGCTTTCTGGTCCAACAAATCTTGCTTGGTGACTCTGTTTCCTCCTTCATCAACAAGATAGGAAGAGCTCGCCAACTCAGTATGCAAGTTCCTCAACATATCTATAGAATCTGCTAAAGCTTGATTATTTGATCCGCTATTTCTATACCTCTGGTTAAGTTCATTAAGCTGGTCCTTAATTCGTAAGAGCTGTGCATTCGTTGATGCCGTTCCACCTTCTGTGAAATTTGATAACTTCCTGTTTATGTTTTGAATTGCCAGGTTATACCTATAAACATCGGCCCTGGCCTGTTCTGCCTTAATTTCGAGTGCTGCAATTTGCGTAACGTTTGACTCATTTTCCGCATCAAAATTTAATACCTGATTGGTGGATTTGAAATTTTTAATCGCATTCAATTTTTCATCAAGTATTTCCCTTTTTTGCTCCATCAATGCCGCATAATATTCAACCGACTCATCACTACGTTCGGACCTCAAAGTTTTATTATACCGCTGAAATTCATCCACCAAAGTATTTACAACAAAAGCAGAAAGCCGAGGATCTTCAGACAAGTATTCTATCGATACATAGTCTGAAAAATTTGATCTTTTGATAGCCAGCTTGTCGAAAATTGATTCATAGCCATAATCATATACTGCCATGATTTTCAAAAGCTTTTTTTCCGTCTCATCATAAGAAGTCAAAAGTTTTAAAGAATCTAATTTGTTCTTGTAAAGTTTGATGAGTTGCTCCTTAGACAAATTGAGTTCCACTGAAGCATCTCCCATTAATAATTCCTTCAGTTCATCATCATTATAAAGATCAATATTTTTAAAAGGCTGGTTACTTTCCAGATCATGAATCATCAAATTATAGGAAACTAGCCCTATTACTATTGGAGACTTCATCGTTTCCATTAAATTGCTGAATTTAATTTCAGCATCCCTGGGATTAAAACCATCCTCACCAGAGGTAAATTCATTCGAAATGGTAAAACCAGTCGATATTTGTGCTTTGGATTTATATTCCTTTGGCATAAAAGACATAGCAATAAAAGTGACGATAGCTGCCAACAGGGGAATGAGTATTAAAATCCATTTTCGATTTATTAACACTCTAAATAATACTGCGATATCCATATTTATAAATAAATGAAAGCCAACGGCGATTTTAAAAAGTCATTATCAACTAAACTGCTAATTTAGGCATATAATTATATTAAATAATGGTTAATTTAATAATTATATTACCCGTTAGATATTTTCATTAAACAAATCATAATTCTAATTTTGTTCAACTCCAGTACCAATTTTTAGGATATTTTCATTTTTAGTTCAAAAATTTTTCCCATTATTGCAAAATGCTAGTAACTCAGGTTTTATTCTGGTCTCTCCTCTTCCTTATTTTCTATACCTATGTAGGGTACGGAATTGTTCTTTTTTTGTTAGTTAAATTAAAAAGAATAATGAGTCCGGGTAGTACCGTGGTCGGTTCTTTAACCGGGGACTCGTTGCCCGAAGTAACTATTTTGGTTGCAGCCTACAATGAGGAAAACTATATAGTCGAAAAAATAGAAAATTCTCTAAGTCTAAATTACCCAAAAGATAAGTTAAAGTTTTTATTTGTTACAGACGGATCGAATGATGCCACCCCAACACTGATCCACAAATATAAGGAAATTAAACTTCTCCATGAAGACCAGCGCAGAGGAAAAATTGCAGCGGTAGAAAGAGCTATGCCTTTTGTGGAATCAGAAATTGTGGTTTTTACGGATGCCAATACTATGCTGAACGCTGATGCTATCAGAAATATGGTTCGGCATTATGCGGATCCGACTGTAGGGGCAATCGCAGGTGAAAAACGGATTTTTGTTCAAGACAAGGATAATGCTTCCGGGGCTGGCGAAGGTTTTTACTGGAAATATGAGTCCAAATTAAAAGCCTGGGATTCTGAGCTATATTCAGTAGTTGGCGCGGCAGGCGAGCTTTTTTCCATCAGAAAAGGCTTATTTGAAGCAGTGCCGGCTGATACATTAATAGAGGATTTTTACCTTACTTTATCGATAGCAAAAAAAGGATATAGGGTAATCTACGAACCAGAAGCTTATGCTTTGGAAGGGCCATCTGCGTCTGTAAAAGATGAACTTAAAAGAAAAATTAGAATTGCTGCAGGCGGAATTCAAGCGATTGTAAGATTAAAGGCTTTGTTGAACGTATTCAAATATGGCGTGTTAAGCTTTCAATATATTTCGCATAGGGTGTTGAGATGGACAATTACACCTTTTGCCCTTCTCCTTGTGTTTATATTGAGCATTCCTTTGGCAATCAATAACCAGTTTTATTCTTTTATATTAATATGCCAGTC
>CAMPJM010000671.1 GCA_946886805.1 uncultured Flammeovirgaceae bacterium
AGAGCTTCCTTCAGTGTTTATAATACGAAGCAAGAAATAGAGCAACTTGCCCAAGGGATTGAACGTATAGCCAGAATGAAGAAATAATTTAATGTCTGAAAAAAGTATCAATCAAATACAAGACGAGATAATAGACGATTTTGCTATCTTGGGCGATGATATGGAAAGTATAATTTTCTACATCATGGAGCTTGGTCAACAACTTCCGGAGCTTCCGGAGGAATTTAAAATCGAACAGAATATCATTAAAGGATGTCAATCCAAAGTTTGGCTAACCACCAACTTACATGATAATAAAATCTATTTTAAAGCAGATAGCAATACTGAAATAACGAAAGGGCTAATTAGTATGCTCATTAGAGTTTTGTCTGGTCAAAAGGCAGAAGATATTGCAAATGCTGATTTATATTTTATTGATAAAATTGGTATGAGCAGAGTGATAGGATCCCAAAGATCCAATGGCTTTTCTGCTATGATAAGGCAAATGAAGCTATTCGCACTGGCCTATCAGGCAAAAATGAATTCGTAAT
The DNA here is from genome assembly GCA_946886805.1 of uncultured Flammeovirgaceae bacterium. The sequence continues at coordinate 531 of CAMPJM010000671.1, forward strand.
CGTAGTCAAAGAATAAGTTTAAATAGCACCCATAGGTATATTTAGGTTAATCAATTTCTATAAACGTTTAATAAAACAACGTAGAAAATAAACAAGTACTAATATGACAGAAAATCTAAATACAGAAGACCTCCGGGATAAAGTGGTAGAAGCATTAAAATCTGTATACGATCCTGAAATTCCCGTCGATATTTATGAGCTGGGTCTTATATATGAGATCAATATATTTCCTGTTAATAATGTGTATGTGGTTATGACTTTAACCTCACCGTCTTGTCCAGTTGCTGAAAGCTTACCTGTAGAGGTTGAACAAAAGCTTAGAGCAATAGAAGGTATCAATGAAGCAAAAGTGGAGTTGACTTTTGATCCGCCTTTTACGCAAGATATGATGTCAGAGGCAGCCAAACTCGAACTTGGCTTTTTATAAACTATTTTAAATACTTAAACAAATAAACATATGTATCCTGAAGAATTGGTAACCCCTATGCGGTTAGAGTTAACTAATGCCGGATTTGAGGAGTTCAAAAGTGCTGAAGATGTAGACAATCATTTAAAAGACCATAAAGGAACCACATTAATAGTTATTAATTCTGTTTGTGGATGTGCTGCAGGTACGGCAAGGCCAGGAGTAAGACTGGCTGTACAAAATAGTGATAAGGCACCTGAAAAGTTAGCGACTGTATTTGCAGGAGTAGATCAGGCCGCTGTATCAAAAGTACGGGAATATACCGCGCCCTACCCTCCTTCGTCACCATCAATAGCTTTATTTAAAGATGGCGAATTGGTTCATTTTGTAGAGAGACATCACATTGAAGGAAGATCTGCCGAAATGATCGCAAATCATTTGGACAGCGTTTTCGAAGAGTATTGTTAATCTTGCAAACTTTGTAAAAAGATTCAAAAAAAGAGAAGCAGTTTCAATATTGTTTCTCTTTTTTATTGCCCAAAAGGGGCTAGTTAAATCAAACCATTACTTCGGATCAAGGGGAAAAGTTGGGGAGTAAATATCAAAATATTCTTTTTATTGAAAAAAGAAGTCCTAAATCACAGGTAAAGTAAAGAGATCTCCGTACGGGGAACGTGCTTCTATTTATTAGTCTCAGTGTAAGAATCATTCTGCCTTGTTACAGTTTTGCTGTAGCTTAAATAACTGAAAAAACAATCCATAACACACGTTCCCGGACCTGTTCCGGGATCCCTCAAAACTACAGCCAGAATTTTTCTTTTGCGGTATTTGAAAATGTTCTTCCCAGAGTTCTCTCCAGAAATATTACTCGTTCCCCTTTTCCCCCTGGTACTGCTCTCTATTCCGTGTCCTATCCTTGGCACAGGACGCTATAGTAGCAGATTGCTTCCATATAAAGGATTGCCAGTGGACAGCTTTAACTTGGCACTTTTCCGTTTTGGTCGCTGTCAGGGGACAGCGACCGGAGGTCATTGTTATTGGAGTAGGCAAGTCACGCCGTAGTTGAACAGTGCTAGCAACTTGAAAAGTGCCGCCCTCGGAGCGGCTTGCCACAAGTATTGCCCGGTTCGTAATCGCAGGTAAAGTAATGGGTTCCCGGAATAAAATCCGGGAAGGCATTTCTATTTATTGGCATACGTTAGGAAGCGTTCTACCTTGTTAGAGTTTTGCTGTGGCTTAAATAACTGAAAAACAACAAATAACACACGTTTCCGGACCTGTTCCCGAAACCCTTACAAATAACAGCCGAAGCTTCACTTTTCGGTCTTTGAAAATGCACTCCCCAGAAATATTGCTGGATCCCTGATTACTTCCTTCAAAAAAAGATTCGTCCAGATTTATAAAGATAGCCTTTCCACAGAATTGCCTGACTCTATTTGTGCTGTCAAATTAGCGTACCAGGTTTCACCATACTTTCTGATCAGAGCATCCTTTAGAAATTTGTAGAGGGGTACATTTAATTCCTGCCCGAATGAGCATGCGGGGCTGCAAATCGGCCATCTATCATAATTTAATGCTTCGTAATCATCATATTTTGTAACCCTAATCGGGTACATGTGACACGAAATTGGTTTTTTGAACGATATCTTCTTATCCAGATAAGCTTGCTCAATACCACATTTTAAAATCCCTCTTTCGTCATATATTGCATAGGCACACTCCTTATCATCTATGGTGGGAGTAGAAAAATCACCCTCGTAATCGCGGATAAATTTCCCTTGCTTTGCAATAGCGGCCTTTCCCTTCTCTGATAAATAAGGTTCTACCTGCTCATAAATTTTTTCTAATTCAGCCAATTCGGAGTCTTCCAACGGTGCCCCTAAATCCCCTTCAACACAACAAGCGCCCTTGCATTTTTCAAGATTGCAAACAAAAAACTTGTCTTTTATATCGTCACTAACTATTGTCTGGTCAACTACTATCATCTCTTAATTTTTCAATTACCAGAACAAAATATTTATTTTATGTGTTCCGTGTCACGAAGATATAAAATTAGGCTCAAAGAAAAGATATCAGAAATTCGAAGAGCCCTTTCCAAAAGCCAAAGGTTCTTAAAACCTTAAGTTAAGAATTTAAGTTTCGCACATTAGTCTAATGAAGTTGAAAGGTGTATACGCCTCCTCAGCATTGTTAAAAGCAGGATTAGTGTTTTCCATTTCAGAAACTTTAAAAACTTCTGCGCCTGACCC
>CAMPJM010000672.1 GCA_946886805.1 uncultured Flammeovirgaceae bacterium
AACTGATCTGCTACTTTTTCTTTTATATATTCCGGCAATTCCGCTTTCAATGCTGCTTCGTATCTTTCGATGGCAGCCTTATCTCCCCTTTTGCACTCTTCTAAAATTGCATCCGTGTCATTACCTCTAATCCCCGATTTGATGTTCATCCAAACTCTATGGGCAGCGCCAGCCACACTGGATGATTCATCTGTATTACCACCAAGCCGTCTGATCTCATCCTTCAATTCTGCTTCAAATAAAGTCCTCTGCTGGGATAATCTATATAAAATCGTCTTTAATTCCTCATTTTCAATATGTTCTGAAGCATCTTGATAGCCTTTTTGCCCATCTTTACATGTTGCTACTAATTCATGTAGTGCGGTTAATGATTTTTCTTTATCGTTCATAGGTTAAAAAATTTTGTTTATTGAAGATATTATAACCAGTAAAAAAAGGAAAAGTTTTAAAATTAGGTTTTGGGGATTAGGTGTTGGGGATTAGGTGTTAGCTGTTAGCTTTTGGCTTTTAGCTATTAGCGATTATGAATTTTACGTATTCCTAAGTTGGCTCACTGGTACATTTTGCTGTGGTACATTAGCACATTGGTACATTAACCCATCGGTACATTGGTACATTAGTAAGCATCAGTACTTTGCTTTAGTAGCTAAAAAAGTAACGCATAAGCCCATCACTGCGAGGATTGCAAAAGAAGTACGAAGATTAGTTACTCCAGCAATTAATCCAATTACCGGGGGACCTAATAAAAGGCCAAAAAAACCGAGCGTGGAAACAGCTGCAATGGCAACTCCCGGTGACAATGTTTTAGATTTTCCAACTGCGCTGTACACCAAAGGAACGACCGACGACACCCCTATCCCTACCAATAAGAAGCCAATAATAGACATTATCAAGGTCGGGTAAATAACTGATAACATTAAACCCGCTGCGGTAAACAAACCACTTACCTGCAAAACTTTTTTCAGCCCGTATCGTGCAGTAAAATTATCAGCAAGAAATCGCGTCCCGGCCATAGTAATCATAAAAGCTGTATATCCAGCCCCTATCCACTCAGGCTCAACTTTAACAGCTTTTTTAAAATACACCCCACTCCAGTCAAACATGGCTCCTTCGCACATCATAGAACAAAAAGCTATTGCACCTAAACTAAACAAAGCCCTATCAGGCATAGAGAACAGTGGTGAGTTCTCTGCAGTTTGAAGATCTTTATGCATTAAAAAATGATAACTGACAAATGCTATAACAAGAGAAAATCCACTAATATAAAGGTAATGTTGAGCGGGAAAAATACCTCCGGCGATCATAAAAGTCCCGATAGCCGCACCAGCAAAGCCCGCCAGGCTCCACATCCCATGGAAAGTCGCCATTATAGGTTTATCATATCGGGCTTCCAACGTTACAGCCTGAGTATTGGCTGAAATATTTAACATATTTCCACTGAATCCGAAAAAGAAAAGCGCGATGATTAATTGAACAACATTTTCAGAAAAGCCTATCCCCAGCAGTAAGCAACTATAAAGGATTCCTGAAAGAAGGATCACTCGCCTACTTCCAATTTTAGCAATAAGCCAACCGGAAATCGGTAAAGAAATAAACAAGCCTATCGGCAAAGCAAACAAGACCCCTCCTAAGGCCGCTTCTGACAATTTTAGATTTTGCTGAATACTGGGAATTCTTGATGCCCAACTTGCAAAGCACAAGCCATAAAAAAAGAATAGAGCTCCTACCGCAATACGATGTGTTTTATTGGTGTACCGTTGCATTTGATTGTTTAGCAAAGAATTATTAATTGATCAGAAACAGAATTGTTCCAGTAAACAGGTATTATTTTTTTCCCTTCTTGCCAATTCCCTGGTCTAAAGAATATTTACCTGCCCCGACAATCAATAAGGTGACATAAATCAGTAGGTATAGAATAGGCACTTCCTGCTTCCCAAATGGGTCGTTTGCATGAACAATAAATGCAGCGGTGGCCATAGTAATAATTAAAGGGATGGAAGCTAACCTGGTTCCCAAGCCTAAGATTATCAAAACTGAACATATTGCTTCAGCAAACACCGCCAGAACAAAAGATACTCCTGCTCCAATCCCCAATGGATCTCCAAATTGCATATTCCCGTCCAACAATCTCAATAATTTTGGATATCCATGGGTGAGCATTAATCCTGATACACCTACTCTTAAGATTAAAAGCCAAAAATGAAGAAAAGATAAATTTATTGCGGTGCTAAAAAATTTTTTCATAGATCAATAATAGATTTGGTTCAATAATTCTGAAAATTAATGAATGATTGTGGTATTGAAAAATTATTGAAGGGTGGAGATATTAATTTAACGTAAACTTTTACCTGGCTTGGTCTTCGAGGTTTTCATCTGAACCCATACCATTTACCTTGTCAGGGGGAGCTGTTAGCTGTTAGCAAATAGCTGTTAAAATTCGCCTTTGGCAGTTGTCACCTCCTTCCCTAGCTGTCCCCTTTCCCTCCAGTAGCTGTCACCTTCTCCTCCGGTAGCTGTCACCTGACAGCTACGCCGCTCTTCCGGATTTGAAATCCGGAAGCTCTAATTATGGATTTACAATCCATTTTCAACGCACTCAAAAAACGCATTGCAAATGCTAATATTAAGAGGTTCGGGATTACAAATCCCGACCAGCGGTTCTATTTAAGGACAATGGTATGAGTCGCTACGTCACATTCAATTTGCACGGAGAATCCTCAGAGTCCCTGCAAAAGGAGACTCTGAGGGGTGGTAATAGCCATTAGCTTTTAGCTGCTGGCGGTTAGCTGTTAGCAAATTAGCCAATAAAATTTACCTCCACCTCCGGCAGCTGTTCCCTTTTCCTCCGGTAGCTGTCCCCCGACAGCTACCAAACCTGAATTTAACCGATGCTTTTCTTCTTGGGATTACCACAGAGATGCAACCAGGCAAATTAACATTTAACTCAAATTTCAACCAATTTGTCCCCATACCTTTGAACTTTTCCTAAGATTCTGCGAAAGCGTTCTGTCAGGGGACAGAACGCGGATAAAGATTTAAAGACAGCGGTAAAAGTGATCTTGGAAAATAAAGTATCTGAGGGGGCGGAAAAGTCATTCATCCTTTTCATCTATACTCATTCGAACACCTATAAATCCTCTGATCCCTTGATTGGGCGCAAAAACATAGGAAGGATCAAATG
>CAMPJM010000673.1 GCA_946886805.1 uncultured Flammeovirgaceae bacterium
CCGCACCACTCCACGGTTTTAAGGATGCTATTACCTACTATTCCGATTCGAGTGCGAAGCAATATTTAAATGCCATTAATATTCCCACACTAATCGTAAACGCCAAGAACGATCCTTTTTTGGCACCGGAATGTTATCCAGTCGAACTGTTAAAAGATCATAAATTTGTTTGCCTGAAGTCCCCTTCGCAAGGCGGACATTGTGGTTTTCCTGAATACAATGCTTTAGGCTTGTATTGGTCGGAAAAGCTTGCATTGGAATTTGCCACTAAAACAACCGCGCCATTTGTATAAATTTGGTCTTTGCTTAAAATTAGCTGATTACAATTCTTAGAAAGCGACCAGATTTCAATCCTCGGCCAGAGACCTTGCAATGCTATTAAGTTAAGGCGATTTATCCTTCTCTCTTTAGGAGAAGGATCGAGGATGAGGTGTTTTAAAAGCTTACTTTAATAGCATTGAGAGACCGTGTAAGGTGTTGATTCCCGCGTTTCGGTTAGAAAAGCTTTTCCAGTAGCACTTTTTTATCCAAAGAAATTGCTAAATTTGGATAATTCATTAAAACTCAACTGATTTGATAATTTATGTGTGGTAGATACAGTATTAGTACGCCTGCGACGAAACTTGCAGAAAGATTCAAAATAGATGTTCCTGAAGGCTATAGCAGCAGGTACAATGCCTCTCCAACGCAAATTTTACCAGTTATTACAAATGAACACCCTCAAGGACTCTCTTTTTTCTATTGGGGAGTGGTACCCGCCTTTGCAAAAAACAAAACGGTGACTGCTAAACTTTATAACGTGAGAGCAGAAACTATTCTTGAAAAAACATCCTCTTTAAAAGCACTACAATCCCGAAGATGTCTTGTGCCGGCAGATGGTTTTTTTGACTGGAAGCATGTGTCCAAAAAGAGAAAAGTGCCCTACCGGTTTGTGGTGAAGCAGCCTGAAATATTTTCCTTTGCAGGGCTGTGGGAAGAGTACGAAGACGAAGAAGAAGGTATGGTTCATACATTTACGATCATTACCACGCCTTCAAATAGCATTACCAGTGAAATGAACACCAGTATGCCTGCCATATTAACGCCGGAGAATGAAAAAAAATGGCTGTCCAATGAGCTTAAAGAGGAACAATTGATAGGTTTACTTACCCCCTTTTCTGCAGATTTGATGAACTCCTATACAATTTCTTCTTTAATTAACAATCCCGACCTTGATAAGCCTGAGTTGTTAAAACCTGCCCCTCCTTCTGACCAATTTGGAAATTACACCTTATTTAGCTGAAAACTGAACAAAAAACTTCAAGAATGCTTTAATTATTACATTATTTGATGTTGAGAAGACTTTTAGAATTACTTTTGAAGACATCTTAATAAAAATAAAATGGTATATTCCCCTAAGTATTGCAAAACGAGATATACCATTAAAACTATTGTCGATAAATAAATGAAACATTCCCAAATTAAAGGTATTGGACATTATGTTCCGGAAAAGGTTATCACGAATGATGATCTCAGCAAATTAATGGATACCAATGATGCATGGATAACAGAAAGAACAGGCATTAAAGAACGAAGATTTTTTGATCCAGAAAACGATACTGTTGCAGGAATGGCCGCAAAAGCGTCCAGAATGGCATTAGAAAGAGCTAACCTTACTACAAAAGATGTTGATTTTATCGTTTTTGCCACTATTACACCGGATTACTTCTTTCCAGGATCAGGTGTGTTAATGCAAAGAGAGCTCGGTTTGGAAGGGATAGGAGCTTTGGATATCAGAAATGCTTGCTCGGGTTTTATTTATGGCTTATCCGTTGCAGATCAGTTCATTAAAACCGGCATGTATAAAACAATTTTAGTGATTGGTGCGGAAATTCAGTCTTCTGCAATGGACCTTTCTGACAGGGGCCGGGCAGTGTCTGTTATATTTGGAGATGGAGCAGGGGCCGTAGTATTGCAAGCCGCTGATTCAGATGGCATTTTATCCACGCACCTCCATGCCGATGGCAGGTTTGCCGAGGAATTGTACATTAAAGATCCTGGAAGTAGCAGAAAAAAGAGGCTGACGAAAGATATGTTGGAGGAAGATGGCGTAAGAGCCCACATGAATGGCAATACTGTTTTTAAACATGCTATAGTACGTTTTCAGGAAGTGATTTTAGAAGCATTAAACGCAAATCAATTAACGAAAGAAGATATTGATCTACTAATACCACATCAGGCTAATTTACGGATCAGCAAATATTTGCAAGAACAACTGGGCTTTTCTGATGAAAAAGTCTATAATAATATTATGCGCTATGGCAATACCACCGCGGCATCTATTCCTATTGCAATGAGCGAAGCATGGGCTGAAGGAAAAATCAAAGAAGGGACTCTGTTATGTATAGCCGCTTTTGGAAGTGGCTTTACCTGGGCATCAGCGTTGATCAGATTTTAAAAGAAATAAGCGAAATAATTCATTACTCTTAAATCTAAACTTTATATGAAGACGAAATCTTACAATCCTAGTCAATTAGAAGTAGAATTTTCCACTGCTTTAAAAGAACTAAAAGGAGAAATTGAAAAATATTTATCAGGAAATAAGATTTTAAGTGTCGAAGATAGAAGCTCTCAGGACAATCCCCTGCTTATCTTCAAAACCGAAGATGAAGATGGCGATCAGCATGAATTAGTAATAAAAGTGATTCAGAGAGCTGAGGAATTTTAGATTTAGTAGCCCCTTGTTTGAAATCAAATTTAACACAAAAACCATTGGACATCAGGATTGTACTTTCACCCTATTCCTTCATTTAAATAGATTTTGAACAGTAAAAAAGGAAAAGAGGTGTCATTTTCAAAGGAAGAATTAATAATCTTAAATGACACTTCTTTTTTAAAAACCAAGATAATTGTTACAGAGAAAGTCCTTAATCTTTTAATAGAGACAGAAAAAAAGTTAAAGGCGTTCGTAAAAGAGGAAAAGCAAAATTTTCCCGATAACCTACTCATCCGGGCTGGTAAAATCTCAAAAGGAGAGAAATATCTGAACCTTCCTTACCAGGTGTTGGATTATCCAAGGTTCTTTTCAAAGGAGTCTGTTTTTACCTACAGAACTATGTTTTGGTGGGGAAATTTTTTTTCCTGCACTTTGCATCTTCAGGGCGATGCTTTGGAATATTATAGAGATGCTCTTCTTCAAA
>CAMPJM010000674.1 GCA_946886805.1 uncultured Flammeovirgaceae bacterium
AAATTTAATTTTATACCAATATTTTTTTATGTGCCCAAATTGTCAAGATTTCTTTTTTGCAGTTTGATTGTGCAGATGATTGTAGGAAATGCAGTGCTAGCCTCAAGTAAAAGTAGCTATGAGGCTGATGTAAATCCTCCTATAACGGTATCAGGTACGGTAACTTCTTTAATGGATGGAACTACATTGCCTGGTGTAAACGTCTTAATAAAAGGAACTTCCGCCGGAACGATTACAGATATTGATGGTCGATATACTATAGAAGTTCCGGATGAAAATAGCGTCTTGGTTTTTTCGTTTGTAGGTTTTCTTACAGAGGAGGAACCTGTAAATGGTAGAAGCGAAATAGATGTTGTTTTGTCAGAAGATATCCAAAGTTTGGGGGAGGTAATAGTAGTGGGGTATGGCCAACAGAAGAAGTCAACGCTAACAGGAGCGGTGGAACAGATTAGTGGTGAGGTTTTTGACAGCAGGGCAGTAACCAATCCGGTCCTCGCTTTACAGGGACAAACGCCAGGCTTAACAGTAACACGATCTGCTTCCAGGCCCGGGAGGGAAGATTTAGGGCTACAAATTCGGGGTGCAACCTCAATTAATGGCGGATCTCCACTCATTGTTATTGATGGTGCCCCAGCCATAAATGCCGATGCATTTTACAACATGAATCCAAATGATATTGAATCAGTAAGTATACTAAAGGATGCTTCTGCTGCCATTTATGGATCCAGGGCCGCAAATGGGGTAATATTGGTTACCACAAAAAAAGGGGAGGGTGAACTTAAGGTGGATATTACCAGTCAGGTGAGGATTAACACTATTGGAATCAGACCGCCGACACCGAACCTGCAGGAATATGCAACAGTCTGGCTTGAAGCTGCCGAGCAGGATGGCGATCAGCGCACCTATTGGGGATGGCAAAATGAAGAAAATTTATTAAGAATGCAGCGGGGAGAAGAGGGGATATATCCCACAGAATTCTGGGGTGATATGTACGTTGGAAACCATCCAAGGTTTGATGAAATGTATGGAAAATCCATTTCAAATCAACAAAATGTAAGTATTTCAGGCGCATCAGAAAAATCGAACTACAGGCTTTCTTTAGGTTATGCTGAGAATGTGGGAAATTTGAAAACTGCATATGACGGAAAAGTACAATATAATACACGATTTAACTATAGCTATGAGGTAGCGGATTGGCTGACCATAGAATCAGGAATATCCTATTTTAGTACGCATATTTCGTCTCCTTCAGGAGGTTTGGGAATTGATGCCATAGCATCTGACCCGCCCTTCTGGCCTTCACAAAACCCCTACGGTCAATGGTTGGCCAACTTCAATATTGCAGGAAACAAAAATGCAGTTGCCCAAACAGTAGCAGGAGGTAGGGAAAATATAAAAAGGGATCAATTGAAAATTAATCTGGCTGCTACTATTGATTTGATGGAGGGGTTAAAGTGGAGAACAACTGCTTCTTTTGACAATGATTATTATAACATTCAATCATATAGTCTCACGGTTCCTCAATATACCTGGTTTGGTGATTTGGCACCAGAATCCGTCAACCCCGCATCTTCAATTTCGGAAAGAGATCGAACTATTAAATATCAAAATTATGGATCTTTCCTCGATTATTCCAGGACCTTTGGTAACAACCATCATTTTTCGGCCATGATTGGCGTAACAGCTGAATTAAATAATGATAAGCAGTTATATGGGTACAGAAGAGGGTTTGAAGATTATGGCGTGTATGACCTGAACCTTGGAGCGATTGATCAAAAAGTAGAAGCTACAGGTGGGCAGGGAAACTGGGGCTTATATTCTTATGTGGCACGTTTAAATTATAACTATAAGGAAAAATATTTATTGGAACTACTTGGTCGAAGAGACGGATCCTCGAAATTTCATGAAGATTTTCGATGGTCGAACTTTGGTGGAATTTCTGCTGGGTGGGTGTTGACCGAGGAGCAGTTTATGGAAGCCATTGATCCGCTAAATTTTCTAAAAATTAAAGCCAGTTATGGTGAAATGGGCAACCAGGTTGGAATAGGAAATCACGATTACCTTTCTACTATGGGTCTCGGAACAGCATTGTTCGGAAATCCTGCAGCTTTACAAAATGCAGCCTGGTTGGGCGGGCTAACAAGTTTAACCAGGACCTGGGAGAGGGTAGGAATAGCCAATATTGGTGCTGAATTCAGGATGTTTAATCATAAATTATTCGGATCATTCGATTACTATATCAAGCAAAATACAGGAATGCTTATCAACGTAAACTATCCTGATTTATTGGGCGGTGTTGCACCTAAATCAAACAGTGGCGAGTTAGAAACAAAAGGTTGGGAAGCTGTGCTGGGCTATACAGGTGAGATAGGCAAATTACGTTATAATCTTTCAGTTAATATGAGCGACAGCCGAAATGAAATTGTTTCCATGGAAGGTGTGAGTACTTACAATGCTGGTAAAAATGCAACCGTTCAGGGCTATCCGATGAACTCCTGGTTCATGTACCAAACCGACGGATTTTTTGAAACTGAAGATGCCGTAAACGCTTTTTATGAAGGTATAGGAGGTTCAGTACCAAGTGCGACGGACCTTACCCAGCGGCTGAGAGCAGGAGATACAAAAAAGATTGACCTTGATGGAGATGGTTCCATTACAGGAACAGGGAATGTGGAGGATGGAAACGGAGATGTTGCTTTTATGGGTGATGCTGCTCCTCATTATATATACGGAATTAACATCGGCTTACAGTATTCTAACTGGGACTTCACAGCCTTTTTTCAAGGAGTATTAGATCAGAATATTCAACGGTCTGGTCATTTAGCGCATCCTTTTGTTAATGTATGGTCCAATCAGACGTCTGCATTTATTGGGGAGACATGGACCGAAACAAATCAGGGTGCTGAATATCCCCGGATGACCTCCAACGTGACCAGGTCAAGGTATAACTGGCAGAACAATGATTTTATGCTTCAAAACAATAGGTATTTAAGGCTGAAATCGTTGGTTGTAGGATATAGTTTCGTTGATCTGAAGATAGCAAATTATAATATTGACAGGGTACGGTTATTCTTCTCCGGAAATGATTTGTTTGAGTTTACGAGTATCAAAGATGGTTATGATCCTGAATTTGGGGAAAGCTCTCACAACTCTTATCCGTTTAATCGTACC
>CAMPJM010000675.1 GCA_946886805.1 uncultured Flammeovirgaceae bacterium
ATTTATTCTAAAATAAAGTTACAAGATACGTCAAATATAACAGTATAATTTTTATTAATTTAACAAAGGGATAGATAGATCACAAAAAATTATTTAATGGAAAAAATATTAAATCTGAGTCAAATCAGGGCAATTTTTGATGGAGAAATGGAGCCCATCAAAGAAATATTGCTGCTGCTTGACGAAACGATTCCTGAATTTGTAGAGAAGGTAAATAAGAGCATTTTGGAAAAAGATCTCGTTCAATTTAAATTTATAATTCACAAATTTAAATCGTCCTGTCAGTTGGTGACCAATTCTTTTTTTATTGAATATATAAAAGAATTAGAGAAATCCGAGTACCTGGATAATAACTTGCTTTTGGAAAAAGTAGAAAAGCTGCTGCAATATGCCCATCAACTCCAAAAAGAAATTCACGAAACTAAATTAGCTGCTTAAAATCCTCCATACCAATGGTTAAGATCAACTTGAAGAGCTGCATAAGGCAGGGCTTTTTTATTCCGCTAAAAAAACTCATTCTATCTATTATTACAGCTCATGCGGAACAGTTGGGAGTACCGCATAAAAAGCCCCGCTCTTAATTGGGATTATAGTATTTCATTGCTTTGGGAACTAATTTCTCGAGTTCCTTGATGCGGGTATCGGGTGCTGGGTGTGTTGAAAGAAATTCAGGCGGTCTTGCACCTTCTTCCTGAGCCTGCATTCTCCTCCAAAATTCCGGAGCCTCATTGGGGTCATATCCGGCCATTGCCATAAATATTAGCCCAATTTCGTCTGCTTCTGATTCCTGCAACCTACTATGGGGCAGAATATAACCCACAGTAGAACCAAGTCCGAAAGCAGTCATGGCCAATTGCTGCGTCATTTGAGGTTGCTCCTGAAGCGCCACCGTAAGAGCAACACCTCCTAATTGTTGCACAAGTCCCTGCGACATTCTCTCTCCCCCATGATTTGCAATTGCGTGCGCCACTTCATGCCCCATCACTACAGCCACACCCGCATCATCCTGACAAATAGGCATTATGCCTGTATAAAAAGCAACCTTACCCCCAGGCATGGCCCATGCGTTTACAATATCTTCTTTAATCAAGGTAAATTCCCAATCAAAACCGTTCAATTGATCAGCCATGTTATGCCGCGTCATATATTGCTGAACAGCCTTTTTAATATTATTTCCTACCCGTTCAAGCATTTGGGCTTCTGCCGTGTTTTTCACAACATTACTCTCGTCCAAAACCTGATTATAATTTTGATTGGCAAGGGCCATTAATTCTGAACTTGGAACCAATGACAATTGTCGTCTTCCGGTGATAGGTACTGTTGAACATCCTATTACTATCAAGGCAGTGAATAAAACAGCAAACTTTTTCATAACTTATAATTAAAAAATGATGTGGGGTTAAATTTCATTCTACATCTTTTCTGTTTTAAAGTCAAAGTGCGTCCAGAAAAGTTATGTAATTTATTTTGTCTATGCAAGTAAAGTACCAAACCTGTTACTTTATAATTATTTTGCAAATAAATTGTTTCAACTCAATGGTAAAAGTTTAATAAGACGTGTTTTATAGGCTTCTAAAATAGAAGCTCATAAGAAAAAGCCCCATACCCTTCTTGCCATTTAAATTTTCCTAACACTAATTTTTGGGAATTTATCCACTCTGAAGATTCCCCCTTGACCAATCTCATTATGTCAGAAATTGATTGTGTTGGGTGTAAGCCCACAAAAATGTGAAGATGATCTGGCATCCCATTTATCGCAATCAACTTGTGATTATTGTTCTTAACGATACCAGTTATATATTTATATAGTTCAACTTCCCATGTGGATTGGATCAAACTTGTACGATTCTGAACTGCAAATACAAACTGGACATATAATTGAGTCCCTACAGGACGTCGCTCATAAATTTAAGATTTTTCTACAAATATTAGGTCCCTAACGGGACAAATTCTTCCCTATAACTTTTGTTTAACCGATATTTTTTTTATTGGTTAAACAAAAGTTCCTCTATTACTGACTTAATGACTTCGAAGTTAAGTTAACCCATTTTTATAAATTGCTGAATTATTGCAACAGGAATATTGATTCACTCTCCCGCTATCTTGTGGCAATCATTAAACTCATTTGCTGTACGCTCAAGAAAGCGTCAATAGCAGGCTGATTATAAAACCGAGCAAAGACAACATAATGCTGTTCCTTGACTTTAAAACCAAGGGTTGGTAAAGCCGCAAAATGTGCCCTTCTTTCTACGAATCGCTAAATCTTGTATTTTTAACCAAAGTCCCATTACCGATGACGCTGTTTTTGGTACCTACTTTAGCCGTAAAAAAAGGATTCCATCAAATTCGTGTTAGCACCAAAAAATTTAAAACCAGAAACTCATTTGATTCAGGAATAAATATTAGTTTTGTTTTAACTTGAAAGATATGAAAATACTAGCAATTGGCAGAAATTACGCCGAACATATAGAGGAGTTGAAAAACGAACGGCCCTCTGAACCTGTTGTGTTTTTTAAACCTGATACCGCAATTTTAAAAAACAATGCTCCTTTTTATTATCCTGATTTTTCAAATGACATACATCATGAAGTCGAAATTCTCATCAAGATATCAAAAGAGGGGAAGTTTATAGAAGAAAAGTTTGCCCATCGTTATTATGAAGAAATTGGTGTGGGAATAGATTTTACAGCCAGGGATATCCAACAAAAAGCAAAGGAAAAAGGCTTGCCATGGACTCTTGCCAAAGGATTTAACGGATCTGCCCCGATATCAGAATTTATTCCCAAAACGAATTTTCCTTCCTTGCAAAATCTGAATTTCAGTTTATCCATAGACAATGTGGTAAAACAACAAGGAAATACAAGCATGATGTTGTTTAGTTTTGATTATATTATTACATACCTCTCCAGATTTTTCACTTTAAAGAAAGGAGATATTATATTTACGGGTACTCCAAAGGGAGTAGGCCCTGTAATTCCAGGAAATAAGCTTGAAGCATTTTTAGAAGATCAAAAGTTACTTGAATTTGAAGTTAAATAACCACTACATACTCTCCCTATTCTTATTTTTATATCCTTTCGTTGGATTATTTGCCCAAAACACTGATTACTACATCTTCCCCATCCGAACCGGCCAACAAAATTATTTATCAGGAAATATGGGAGAATT
>CAMPJM010000676.1 GCA_946886805.1 uncultured Flammeovirgaceae bacterium
AAGGGTAAACCCGCACAAACAAAATTCGACACCTTAAAAGCCTATAAGTTCCATACGCTTGTCGAATGCAGACCTACGACAGGGAGAATGCATCAGATAAGGATTCACCTTTCGAGTATTGAAGCACCTATCGTTTATGACGAGCAATATGGTGGAAAGCCTTTATTTTTATCTACCATTAAGCGGAAGTTTAATCTAAAAAAAGATACTGAAGAATTTCCTTTAATAAAAAGAATTGCTTTACATGCATTTGCATTACAATTTACCGCAAGAGGGGAGAAAACTATAAAGGTTGATGCACCTTATCCCAAAGATTTCAATGTGTTGGTGAAGCAGCTGGATAAAAATATTTGATTTTTTCGGTAGTATTATTGTGTTAGGAAGTAAAACTTTAGAAGAAGAAATCAATAATTTCGTTGAGACCATTCGTTTAAGCCCCTGATTCCTGAAAAATTAATCGTTTTATATTTAATACTATTGCAAATCAAATAATAAGCTCCTATCTTTGTGTCCCTTTTTGGGGAGAAATATATTTTATATTGAACAAAAATACGTTTTAAGGTGGATACTTTAAGTTTTAAGACTGTTTCGGCAAACAATGCTACAGTAGAGAAGGGATGGGTAATTGTGGATGCAAGTGCTATGGTCCTTGGCCGCTTTTCAAGTGGAGTAGCAAAAATTATAAGAGGTAAACATAAGCCAAGTTATACCCCTCATGTGGATTGTGGTGATAATGTAATAGTTATCAATGCTGATAAAATCCGGCTTACTGGTAAAAAATGGACAGATAGAATCTATTTATCTCATACAGGTTATCCAGGTGGCCAAAGGCAAACGACTCCCCGTGAGTTAAAAGATAAATCTTCAACCTTACTTGTGGAAAGAGCAGTAAGAGGAATGCTTCCAAAAAACAGATTAGGGAGAGCAATGTTTAAAAACCTATATGTTTATGAAGGTTCAGAACATCCTCATGCAGCACAAAAGCCAAAAGAAATAAAATTATAAAATTAATTCCATGGAAGTAGTAAATTCAATCGGAAGAAGGAAAACCTCAGTAGCTAGAATCTATTTGGTATCTGGCAATGGGGATATCACTGTAAACAACCGGGATTTAAAGGAATATTTTCCTTCTGAGATTTTACAGACAATAGTTAAACAACCTTTAGCCCTTGTAAAACTTAACGATAATTTTTCAATTAAAGTTAATGTTGACGGCGGTGGCCCTAAAGGCCAGGCTGAGGCAGTTCGTTTAGCTATATCTAGAGCATTATGCGAAATAGACTCTGAAAACAGACCTCCTCTTAAAAAAGAAGGTTTTCTTACCAGAGATCCTCGTATGGTCGAGCGTAAAAAATATGGACGCAGGAAAGCAAGAAGAGCATTCCAGTTCAGTAAACGTTAATACTAACGATAATAAATAAATTTTTTTAATGAGTAAACTAGAATATAAAGACTTACTAGATGCTGGTGTTCACTTTGGACACTTAACAAGAAAGTGGGATCCTAAAATGGCGCCATATATTTTTATGGAGCGTAACGGGATTCATATTATTGATTTAAATAAAACGCTTGCCAGCCTTGAAGAAGCATCTAACGCTGTTAAGCATGTAGTACGAAATGGTCGTAAGATCATGTTCGTAGCAACTAAAAAGCAAGCCAAAGATCTTGTTGCTGAAGAGGCAAGAAGACTTAAGATGCCTTACGTAACAGAACGTTGGTTGGGTGGAATGCTTACTAACTTTGCCACTATCAGAAAATCCCTTAAAAAGATGACTGGTATTGAAAAGCTTATGAAAGATGAGGCTTATCTTAACATGGCGAAGAGAGAAAGATTAATGGTTAGCCGTGAAAAGGAAAAACTTGAAAGAGTATTAGGTGGGATTGCAGATCTTACCCGTATTCCAGCCGCCCTTTTTGTTATCGATATAAAAAGAGAACATATTGCGGTTCAGGAAGCTCACAAATTGAATATTCCTGTTTTTGCAGTGGTTGATACCAACTCTAATCCGAACCTTGTTGATTTCCCAATTCCTGCCAATGATGATGCATACAAATCAATTTCTATAATTGTGAAGGCATTTGGTGCTGCTATCGAAGAGGGATTGTCAGAGCGTAAAAAGGATAAGGACGATCAAAAACTTCAGGAAGAAGAAGCTGCCAAAAGAAGTGTTGACGAGAATGAAGGCGATGACAGCAAAGGAACTGCTAAAGCACGAGTGAAAGCTGAAGTGGAAGTAGATGCTGATGAAGACGATAAAGACTAATAAACAAAACAAATAGAAATATTTAAAAAATTGAACATTGAACTTTAAACTTCGGTGTTCAATTTTTTATTAAAAGCAACTTTAAACCTTATTACAGATATGGCTATTACAGCACAAGAAGTTAATAAATTAAGGCAAATGACTGGTGCAGGCATGATGGACTGCAAAAAAGCATTAACTGAAGCAAATGGCGATTTTGATGCAGCCATTGATTTGCTTAGAAAAAAAGGACAAAAAGTATCTGCTTCCAGATCGGATCGTGAGACAACTGAAGGGGCAATTTTTGTTAAGACCAATGAAGGTAGAACTGAAGGCGTTCTTGTAGCTTTGGGCTGCGAGACTGATTTTGTTGCTAAAAACGAAGAATTTCAGGCTTTAGGACAGACTATATTAGAAGTAGCGGTGAAGCAGAAGCCAGCTTCAGTAGAAGCTTTAAAAGGCGAAAGTGTTGACGGTCGTTCAATAGAAGAGCGGATAATCGAATTAGTAGGAAAGATTGGCGAGAAAATCGAAATAGTTTCTTATGAAATTTTGAATGCTGAAGCAGTGGTTGCTTATATCCACGCTGGTAGTAAATTGGGCGTATTAGTTGGTCTAAAGGGTGCTAACGGTGGTGATGTTGCAGTAGCTGGTAAAGACGTGGCCATGCAGATTGCCGCAATGAGCCCGGTAGGAGTGGATAAGAATGATGTGGATCCATCGATTGTTGCCAGAGAAATAGAAATTGGAAGAGAGCAAGCCAGAGCAGAGGGTAAGCCTGAAGCAATGTTGGATAAAATAGCGGAAGGAAAACTAAATAAATTTTACAAAGACAGCACTTTGCTAAATCAAGCTTTTGTGAAAGATAACAGCTTAACTGTTGCTAAATATCTTGATAGCGTAAGCAAAGGCCTTACTGTATCTT
>CAMPJM010000677.1 GCA_946886805.1 uncultured Flammeovirgaceae bacterium
AAATGATGTGATTGTAATTTTGATCCGTCTTCCTTTAGAAAAAAATTTTCTAAACCTTTATGTTTAAAATTCACAATCATATCAACAAATGTAACCTATTACGTTATAAGTAGCAACAATTGTTTTTGATATTTTTTCGGGTTTTAATCACAACTTTATTGTTCCAAATTTTGGAAGTCACAAGGATTATGATAAAATTGAATGCAAATAAAGTGTAAAGAATGGGAAAGCTGAAACCAATAAAAACAGAGGAAGACTATGATAATGCTATTTTGAGAATAAATGAGTTATTAGATAGTATCCAACAAGGGTTTCTAAATGACAATAGACCGGATATCATTCTGCTGTGCCTGGGCAAAGACTGAAAACTCAACAAGAAAAGGGGAATGGAATCCGTATTATTCCATCATTTGATAAACATATTCGTTTGCTTTAATTATATTTTTGTCATCATCTTTTACGTTTTTCAACCTTTCAAATTCATCATGCTGAAAATACGAGGTGATGTTATTTTCATCGGTTACAGAAGTTAACCCCACTAAAGGGTCATAGGTATAAGTGGTTAATTGAGCACCCTTAGGATATACCCTAACTTCATCAATATATGAGCCGGATTCTCCAATGGTGGTAGTAGAACTAGTAAGCGGATGTTCTATAAAAACCCACTCACCACTTGCATTTCCATTTTTCCAATAACTGAGAAGATATTCTCTGTCGGGCAAGGGTTTCATAATGGTATAACTCCCATGCCAGCATTTGTTACCTGCTTTGCTCGTTGACGTTGAAGCTAAAGGATCTTCTTCGAAGCTGGTGTAGAATACCTGCGCACTCGTACCATTTACAATTTCTGCTATTGGGTAGGTCCCATTAAGATCCCATAAATAACTCAAGCTTACGTTAGATTTACCTATCACATGGTCGACTCTGCCAATTGAATTATATAATATTTCTGTCTCTAGCTTATAATGCTCATCAAAGTCACCATCTTTTTCTGATCTTTTAAAATCTTCAATAGAAAGGGGATTTGATAATTCAAGCTTATAAATTTTATTTGGTTTACCTTTTTTATATGCTACTGTGGCGGCCGAAATAACTGTGGTATCCTCTTGCTCCAATTTCCTGAACAGTTTTAATTGTCTCTTTTCCACTATACTATTATTTATACCCAATATCAATAATTCGCCGACAAAACTATCATCTATAACCGAAGAACCCCCGAATAGCGGATAATCCAGCGGATAGGTATATTCAAAGATTGTCTCTTCTGCGCTGTTTATTGCAACAACCTTTTTTGTTAATTGGGCGTGATTCTGATTTTCATAGAAATAGTTAGTTTTGGTAGTTATGGCTTTAGAATCTAAAAATAATGTGTCAGTAGAACTATCCATATAATACCATGTGGAATAGTTTTGCGACTTTAGAATAATAAAATCCCTAAGATCAAAATCCAGGATACAAGGATTAATAATATAGGCATCGCTAAAGCCTGCTTTTATTCCCTCTATTTTCCTACTTCCATCAGTTACATATTTGTAACTGTTATCAATTGTCTTAACAAGCTTCTCATTATTGTTGTAAAATTCCTTTCTTTTTAACAGTCCCCTCTTCCACCCATTTGACACACTTGCAGGATAAGGATACGCATTTATCGTCTGATCTTCAGAAGTAGTGTAATAAGAAACAATTTTACCATTTTCCCCTCCTTCTCTCCCAGACCTTTTCTTAGTGACCCTGGAATAATTTACCGGACTGCCCCCACTTAATGTTACAAGGGGATTTGAGGTAGCTGAAATCATTCTGTTTTCTTCAAATGAACATGTACTTAAATCACCGTGATTTTCATTATACGCCCTGTAAAATACACCGCTGTTTTCAAAATGTGTTTTATAAGAAAGGCCGGAATTTAGTACAGAACTGGAAGACCCATCGTCATTATTGTAATCAAATGTTTCTTTATAAGCAAGGTTATTATTTTCAGCAAAATTTACTATTTCTTTAATCCTTATCCCCCCTAAAACGGTAGTCACCGTAACAGGGCCTCCTCCATAAGTACCGGTTCTTGTTACAGTGGCTCTTATATAATTTCGTTCGCTTGTAGATGTTCTTAGATTAAAATCATAGCTATTATTTTCGATATTATCTATATCATGAAAAGAAGTCGTCGTAGCATAATTGGAAATAAACAGCCCCCTATTTTCATCATAATACGAGGGTGCAGTCGAATTATGAACCACACTAACAGCAGTGCTGCCATTCTTTTTTACAAGGTCAAAACGCGGGTCCTTTACATATGGATATGGTCCCCTATCCAGGTCGTCCGCTCTTAATGGGATCGTTCCTACTTCCACATTTATAGTCACGTTTGAATCCCAATCAATCTCCGATTCAATCGGGTTGATTTCTGGTAATATGGCAGGTCTTGGCCAATCCCAGCTTTGTTCAACATGGCTCGCTTCTGTAGAGTTAATTCCATACAATGTATGGGATTCAGGGCTGTCCAGTTCTTTTTCTTCTGATGCTAAATTTTTAATTTCTTTATTTGCCTCAAACGTAAATACTGTTTCCCCACCAGTAGGGTATTTGATTTTGCTTAAGCTGCAAGCGAGCATATAATTTTCATTGGCTGCCCTATTTGCTTCCCCTAAGGTGACATTAGAATAGTTAATTACCGGAATTAAGGTATTGTTATTTGCGCCATTATAATAACCCCAATAATCCTGGGCCAAAGATTTTTTTTGGGGCAACATTTTTTCATTGTATTCAAATTCATAAGAGGGCAGCTGTTGCTGATTATGCTTTTCTGTTACTTTATTTAATTTTAACCTGTACCAATCCCGGTTTTCTATTAAAAGCCCGCATGGCGAGGAGTTATCGGAAACTGAGTGGCTATCAAAATATCCATACGAGAAATCAAAATGCTTAATATATGCCTTTACTGAGCCATTTAAGTGGGTACTATTGATGGTTATGCTATTTAATTTTGCCCCTTGTGTAAAGTCAGAACGGGAAAAGCTGGAGGAGAAAACCACCTCGCCCCCCCTAAATTTTATTTTTTCTAAAACTACAGGTTCATCTATATAAACTTTTGAGAAAGAACACTCAATGGAAGGCGTTCCTGTATAATTTGTTTCTTTTTGAATTGTCTCGCCATATTGAACGCCATAATTG
>CAMPJM010000678.1 GCA_946886805.1 uncultured Flammeovirgaceae bacterium
CCGGGAAGCTCTCTTTATTGGAATCGGCGGCTTTAATGAAGGAAGCAGCATTGAATTATGTGAATGATTCGGCCCCGCTGCACATCGCTTCTGCTGTAAATGCGAAGACTTGTGCAATTTTCTGTTCTACTGTTCCTGAGTTCGGATTCTATCCCTTAGCTGATTTTTCTGAAATAATACAAATAGAAGAACCCCTTCCTTGCAAACCATGTGGGCTTCATGGATACCAAGCCTGTCCCCTAGGTCATTTTAAATGTGCACTGAATATAAAAGACGACCAACTTCTGACAGTTTTTCATAAAGCACTAAAAGCAGAAGACGAACAAGGAGATGCCCAAGCCTTCTGAGGCAAGACCTCTCTCAAACCTTCGTTGTTAGTAGAAGCTTTATTCGTGAAAACTTCAAGAGTCCTTGCCGAGAGGGACTTGATGCTTCTCAAAAGTGGCCCCAATTATCACAAAGATATAATACAGGTTTTTTAAAACATTTTTAGCCTGTTATCATTACTCTTATGACTTTCAGTTTAATTTCCCCCGAGTATGAGAATAGGATATGATGCCAAAGATTTCTTTAAAAAGTTTTCGAAATTTGGATCTTATAAACAGTGTATAATAAAAGAAATGGAAAAGCATTTTCCAGACAATCAGTACTTATTATACACTTCTGACGCAAAGCATAGCAAAGATATTCTGGATGTTCAAAACTACACTAATATCGAAATAAGAACTCCTGCCAAAATTATCTCCCGAATGAATATGGGAAATCTCTGGCGAAGCACAATCCTAGGCAATACTGCGTTAAACGATAAAGTAGACGTATTTCATGGACTGAGCAATGAATTGCCTATTATCATCAGCAAAAAACTAAAGACCGTTGTCACGATCCACGATCTCTTTTTCATAAGGTATCCTAAACTGTATCAACCTCTGGAAATTGAAATTATAAAAAGGAGAATAAAACATGCCTGCCAAATAGCCAATAAAATTATCGCTATTAACAATCAAACAGCTGAAGATATCCACTCTTTTTTAGGAATAAGCAAAAATAAAATCGAGGTCATTTACCCAGGATGCGATCAATGTTTCAATATTGAGCATGATTTGTTTGAATTGAAGAAAGTAATAGATCTCTATAATCTTCCTCCGGATTTTATCCTTCACCTTCCTCCATTTGAATCCGCGAGTGGTACGATTTCTTTACTGAGGGCATTGGCGTCAATAGAAGCTAAAATTGATTGTCCATTAATTATTGTAGAGCATCCGGCTAGGAGTTATAAAAAGGAAATAATGAAAGAAGCTGTGCTTTTGGGTATAAGTGAACGAATTATTTTCCTTCAACAAATTCCTTCTGACGATCTGTCAAAAATTTATCAACTAAGTAAATTGTTCGTTTATACTGCAACTTATGAAGGATCGGCTCTCCCTATAATCCAGGCTTTGAATGCTAGAGTACCGGTAATAACGAGTCCTGGATTTGAAAAGGTTGGCGGCAAAGGTGCCATGTATGTAAAAAACAAAGACGTTGAGGCATTGGGTGAAACAATTGTAAAAATACTTCTCAATACCCAATTAGCAAGTAAAATGATTTCCGGGGGGGAACTGCATGTTAAGCAATTTTCTAATGAAAATTTGGCAAATCAGTTATTCGAGGTTTATAAATCTGTCATAAATAACTAGAATAACTAGCTCAGGTTTCTCTTATTTATTTCAAATTCTTGTATCTTTCCTCTCCAATTATTACTTAAACGAAACTACTGTTTACCATGAAATACCTGCCCATTGATCGATCTTTATTTGTGCAAAACCGAATAAAGTTTGCCGAAATGTTACGGCCGAAGTCTATAGCTATTTTCAATAGTAATGATATCATGCCTACGAATGCAGACGGGACAATGGCCTTTAGACAAAATAATGATCTGTTTTATTTGAGTGGTATAGATCAGGAAGAAAGCATTCTTTTGATATTTCCTGATAGTCCCGATGAAAAACACCGTGAGATTTTATTTTTAAAGGAAACCAGTGAATTAATAGCCATCTGGGAAGGACATAAATACACAAAAGAAGAAGCTTATGCTACCTCGGGGATCAGAACTGTTTATTGGCTGTCGCAATTTGAGCAAATTCTTTACAGCCTGATTGTGCATGCAAGTTCTGTATATTTAAATAAAAACGAGCACCTGCGAGCATCCTCCGAGGTTCAGACCAGGGATGACAGATTTTTACGTTGGTTTAAGGAAAAATATCCACTCCACGATATTCAGCGTTCAGCTCCCATTATGCATCATTTAAGAGCTATAAAATCTGATGTTGAAATATCTCTCCTCCAAAAAGCCTGCGACATTACCGAAAAAGGTTTTCGAAGAATTTTAAAGTTTGTTAAACCGGGAGTCATGGAATATGAAATTGAAGCTGAATTTCTTCATGAATTCATAAAAAACAGGTCTGCTGGTTTTGCATATGCCCCGATAATAGCCTCGGGTGCCAATGCCTGTGTGCTTCATTACATTGAAAACAATGCTTCCTGCGAACCTGGTGATGTGATTCTCTTTGATGTGGGTGCTGAATACAGCAACTATAATGCAGATATGTCCAGGGCTATCCCTGTAAGTGGCCGGTTCAGTGCCAGACAAAAAGCCGTTTATCAAGCGGTAAGAAATGTTATGAAAGAAGCAATGAGCATGCTAAGACCAGGAAATGCAATTCCGGAGTACCACAAGGAAGTAGGAAAAGTAATGGAAAAAGAACTTATTGCCCTAAAACTTTTGGATAAAACGGATGTGAAAAATCAAAACCCGGAAAATCCTTTGTATAAAAAATACTTTATGCACGGCACCTCTCACCATTTGGGACTTGACGTTCATGACGTGGGAGATATGTACAGAAAATTTGAGCCTGGAATGGTCTTTACTGTTGAACCAGGAATTTATATCAGAGAAGAAAACTTAGGTATAAGGCTAGAAAATGATGTAGTGATCCAACAAAATGGTATTCTCGATTTAATGAAAAACATACCTTTAGAAGCTGAAGAAATTGAAGATTTAATGAATAGTTAAATCTTCAGATGAGAGTAGCTAATTTGACCCAAACAGAAATATTAGGCAAAAATCAATATGAGGCTTTGTGTGAATTTGAATCAACCACTAAAATCATTGAAAATTAGATTT
>CAMPJM010000679.1 GCA_946886805.1 uncultured Flammeovirgaceae bacterium
AGGTTCTGTAATGGTAATTGATACTTCGTTGCTTATAATTTCATTACAAACGGAAGTAGATACCACTCTCCTGTAATCATAAACCCCGGGAACATCTATTGATTCTGTGAGGTCTTTCTCTTCTGAATCAAGAATAATCCAGTCGCCTTTATTGTGCCTTCTTTCATAAACGTATTTGTAAGCCCCGTTTCCTCCTTCGGGCAATGAACCTGTTAATATTAGCCCATTTACTTCTCCGCAATAAATAGCCTCTAAACCTTCCGGCTGATCCAAAATGTTATTGCTTAAGGGTTCTTCAACAACAACTTCAATAACATTACTGATGTTCATACAAACAGCCGACGTAACGGTTCTTTTGTAGGTATATGTCCCAGGTACCAAAACTTCTGTTTCTAAATAGCTATCTGTAAACCCAGCAACATCTTCTGCTGCATTATTTTTGACCGTATCATATTCGCCTCCTTCATAACTTCTTTCCCAAACGCTTTCATAGCTACCGTCCCCTCCAGTCATATCCGCAGCTTCAATTGTAAAGCCGGTTGGATTAGAGCAGTAATTCAAATCTGTCAGAGACAAGGAGTTTTCTGATAATTCGGGGTAAATAATTATTGTTACAAAATCACTTACGACAGGGTCACAGGTTCCAGAAGCCACTTTTCGCTGATATTCGTATTTCCCTGTTACGGTAATAGTTTCATCTAACAGATTTTGTGAAGTACCTACCGCTGTAAAAATTCCTTCATCAATTTTTCTTTCCCACACATAGGAATAATTTCCATCGCCTCCTGTCGGCAATGAACCTTCTATCGAGACCTCTGACGGAATACCGCAGAATTCCACCACGTCTGGTGTGGTCAGTTCATTATTGGCTATCGGCGGAAGTACAGTGACAATTAACGTATCACTATTGGTATTACAAGCAGCTGAAAGTACCTTTCTAACATACTTGTATACTCCTGGCGCTAAATCTTCATTTTCTATATAATTTGCTCCATCATTGTCGCCTTGAAGAACACTTGCCCCCTCGTCCTTTTGTCTATACCAGTTATATCCATAAATTTCATTTCCTCCTGTCATTGCAGAGCCGTCAATTTCAAAACCTGTAGCGGTACCACAATAAATTTCTTCTTCTTTGGTAATCGTGTTAGGACCTAAAGGAGGATAAACATATACCGTCAACACGTTACTAGTTTCAAAACCGCAGGGAAAACTGGTAATAGTTCTTTTATATTGATACTCGCCCGTGGCCAGTATATCAGTATCCACTAAATCTTTTGTGTCGCCACCAACAGGTTCAAATACCCCGCCGTCTATCCTTCTTTCCCAAGTGTATTGCCATAAATTCGCTCCTCCTGAATGAGCAGAACCGGCAATTTCAATCGCTGAGGGTAAATCACAGTACTGCAAGGTGCTTGCGGTAAGATCATTGTTAGAAATTACATCATACACGCTTACGATGGTTGAATAACTGTAATCAATACTACAAGGACCCGAAATAACCCCTCTTCTATATTCATAATCGCCGGGAAGCAATAATTCCGTTTCTGTATAACTTGTATCTGTCCCAACCTCTTCAAATTCACCTTCGTCTTTTTTCCTTTCCCACTGAAATGTATAATTGCCGTCTCCGCCGGTAGGAGTTTCTCCAGAAAAGGTAAATCCTGTCCCTACCACGCAATATTCATCGGGATCCATCATGACAAAACCATTATTCGCTATTGCTGGAAATAAATTAAACGAAATGGTATTGCTATAATGAGGGGTAGCACAACCATCAGCTTTTGCAACTCTACGAATTTCATAAAAGCCAGCTTCAGTGATCTCAGCGGGATCATAATCTTTGAAAACTTCTCCAGTGACTTCTGCCCAAACTCCTTCATTTTTTCTCATTTCCCATTGATAGGAAACCGGAACTATTGGAGAAGCAGTCGCCTCCGCCCAAACAATAGGAGCTAAATCAACAGATCCACAATAATCCTGAAGGGGTGCAATCGTTACACCCTGCTCGATATTGCAATGGTTCGCCCCGGTAATTTCAAAATCGCTGTCACTAACATCAAAGTTTGCAAACTTTAACATCCGTTGGTCTTTATCAATGCTTCCTACAGCTACTGCTGTGGTTTGATCATAGTAATAAGTATTGATGGAACTCTCTGGAGCAAAAACATCATCTACT
Organism: uncultured Flammeovirgaceae bacterium; assembly: GCA_946886805.1. The sequence continues at coordinate 2,177 of CAMPJM010000679.1, forward strand.
GTGTAAAGGAAACTTCCATCGATATTGAGGTCAGTAACATTTGTTTGAAGAGACCAATATCTATTTATAAAGCTTGTTGCGCTAGTATTATCCGGATGTTTACCTTCTGTAAGGCCTACTGAAATGAACGAGTCAGAGGCAAAGTTTCCTGAATTTACAGTAATGGTAGCAGGCGTAAAATCCGTGTTTGAAATCCTTTCACCAACCGGAAATGTAAAAGATCTTGGTTCGGTGAAAATTTTTACCAAAGTTCCAGAGCCTTCAAGTGCTATAAAATTGGTTTCTGAGAAGTCCCCTAAAATAAGCGGACTATCAGCACCTAAAGTAAGATCAAAATTTGACAGACCTAAGATTCCTTCATTTAGTTTAAGTTGACCTAAAATGGTTCTATTTGCATGCAAAGAAACATTGGGATTACTAATTATTAAATTAGCAGGGCCACCTACTTCCGGGAATTCAAAATCGCTGGTAAGAACCGCGTCGCTGCCTTTATATTCCAAACCACCAAATTCACCAAATGACAGATTAAAACCATTTGGATTTAAATCGGCATCCGTCAGGGTTAATAAGCCGTTAATTTCTATATCACTTGTGAGATTCTTTTGAGTAACTCCGCCTATATATAAATTGCCGTAATTATCTACCGCTTCAGCACCGATAATTGATCCATTCGTAGGGAGATTAAGAGGATCGGGATCGATTTCTTCCACAATTACAGCGCCTTTTAATTCAAGGTTCTGAGCGGCTAGAATAAAATTATCGGTCGAAAGATTTAGAATTGCCAAACTATCTAACACAAAACTTTCTAAAGGAAGAGAAGCAGTTTTATAGATCGCAACTGAAGGCGGATTAAAAACAACACTGTCCATAAGCGTAATATTTCCACTTGTCTCAGTTGAGTGACCTGCGAATAAATGAGCTGAATTGACAGTAAAAATTCCTGAAGAAACCGTTAAGTTTCCAAACCTAAAATCTTCATCCAACGA
>CAMPJM010000680.1 GCA_946886805.1 uncultured Flammeovirgaceae bacterium
TTGCTCCAGCTCATGCTTAACCAATCAGAGCCTTTAAGTGGGGACATAATAGGTGTTGGGTCAATAATGAATATAATGGTTGGACCCATGTGATAGTTTGTCATGGTAAAACTCCTATTAAGGGCTTTCAAATCATTAAAAGGGATCAAAAATGAACCGTTTCCCACATCGTTCTTCGGTAGTTCGATAAGACCTAGAAGCCTGTAAAAAGTAATATAAAAAAACTCTGGGTAATTTCTTACTTTCATCCTCAGGTACAAAGCATAAGCAGCGGGGATTAATGCCCACATGAAACATACTGTTGCAGAGGGTGGGTCAAAAGGGAAGTCCATTAATTTCGGAAGGAGAAGCATGCCAAAAAAGACAAAAGCAGCACCCATAAAGAACATATTACTTGTTCCAATTTCTCCTTTTTTTGGGGATGATAAACGAAAAATTATTTTTTCATCATCAAAGTGCGAGAAAATGCCTTTTTCTTTTATTGGAGGAACTCTTTCTACAGGATATTCTTTTGGTGGCGCCTCGATAATAAACGGAAGAAATTTAATACCTTTCCATTTTGTTGATTTCGCGTAATTCTTATCTATTTCCATTTTTTTACAACATTGTAAAATTAAGTTATTACCTTTTCCTTATTCAAATTCCCACCAGCTTTCATTGCCATCGAGTAAATTCCTTTTTGTATCCATTTTTAAAGCTTTGTGCTCTTCTTTTTTTTCATTTTTAAAGTATACCGACGATTTATCCGTTACAAAAATGTCTAACTTTGAGGCAACATAACGAGCTTCTCCATCCTCATCTGTTGGAAGGTAATAATCCTGTTTTGTCTTTAGCCTGCTCATAAATACGATTTCTGCATCCCGATGAACATCTTCCTTACAGGCTGCCGAAATGTCAAAGGAAATCTCCGCTTTTGGTGGCTGTTTATTTTCACAAACTATTTTTGCTTGTATAGTGTCTTCTGCTATTTCTAGTGGTATATAGCCACTTTCTCCTGTTCCTTTCGGGCAATAATATAATTTATAATCCAGGTCACATATATTCGTTATTCCTCGGGGGTAAACAATCTCCGCCCTCATGCTTAAGACTTTATAGGTATAATCTATGGTCATGGAAGATTTCCCTCCACTGGAGCTAATCTTAGGACTCGTATCTACCAATCCTCTGCGTAAAATTACCCTGCCGCCAAAAAGCAAATCGAGCAGGGCCTTAAACCCTTTTTCGTAATCGTTCCAGCCCTTATTATCTCCAAGGAAGTCTCTCCGCTCAACATGTTGCTTTATCTGGGTAATGTAGTCCCCGGAGAATCTTTTTTTCGAAAAGTTAGTCAAATCCACTAATTCCATAGCCCATACAAAGCTGCCTATCACGGGATTGGCGGGAGCTAAAGAGCGATACCATTTGTTATTTAAATCCCGAAAGATACAATTTTTAGCATAACGCTCATAATGGTCATCTTCCAGAAAAACAGCTAAAATACCTAGACCAATAGCTGCAATCGCTGCCCCCCAACCGATAGGATTCCAAAAATTAACAACTGCGACACTACCCGCAATGCTGGCTGCCAGTGCTGCTCCCATTGCATACGCAGAAATACCGCCGAAAATAGCAGCAAAAGTATATGCAGCTGCAGCATCGTAATCGCGTTCCCAGAAGTTATAAGCTGCTTCTGCCCCATCAATAATCGCACCGGCATAACCAATCTTTATGGCCCGTCTTTTGGTAACAGCCTTAAAAGCATCAATAATCTCCTCATCCACGCTTTTCATGCTCATTATCGCTTCTTTCACCCCTCGTTGCGCTACATGCAGATCACCAAATGCGGCTCCTAATTTGAAGAAGTTTAATCCGAAATCGACTACACTTTCTGTTTTTCCCATCGCAAAGCCAGCCACCATCAAATTAAGCCCACTTACATTTTTGAGAAACCTTGCCCAAAGCAGGCTGCTTTGAAATCGCCCAATAACCTTAAGCTTCTCATTCCTGAGAATGGCATCCTCAAACTGCTTTGTAAAAGTCAGCTGTTTAACCTCCAGCCATTTTTCATACCTTATCAGATATATAAGGTTTTTATCCATGAAGGCTGCAAGGGACTCGGGGGTAATATTCAGCATCCTCTTTACTTCATCTGTGAGTTTTTCGTGGCGTAGCAGGCTCAGGTTTAAGGACTCCATCTCCACAAGTCCGTCTAAAGTGCCATCTACTGTTCTTATGGTGAACTTGTTGAAAACCTTTTCCATTACTCCCAGCAATTTGTCAGAATAGGCCGGTAGGCCGACGGCTACATTCATCAGGTTATCAAAAATCCCTACCAGTTTCAAATAATGACTTTGTTCTGCTGCTAAATCAATGATCGTTTTTTTATCATATAGTTTTCCCAGATCATTTTTTTGGCTGAGAACATCAAAAATAAATTTCTGGCAGGTATCTGTAGCTGCATTCCACTTTTTAGATTCTTCCGGAGTATCCATGAAACCATCTTTGCTGTTAGGCATAGGGGTCAGTAGGGAAAGAAAGTCTTTTGCTGTAAAAAACCAGCAATTTTGTATTTCTTCATCCCCGTTTTCTATATAATCAGCAAGTATGTTGAGGTAGTAAACCTGGTTCAGGAACTGTTGTAAATGAACTCTGGCTTCTTGTATTTGTTGCTGTTGTTGATGACGTTCTTCTGTGGCCAATACGGTTTTTAGTCGCTCTGCATCAAGGTGCTTACCCATTTTTTCCCAGGATTCGTCTGATGAAAAAGCTATAGCTCTCAAAGTAGACGCAATATTGAATAGAGCGGTAATTTGCTCTGGCTCCTGGTCAGGGGTCTGTAAACGTTCAGGATTTCCACCCTCCTGCAGGCATTGGAGCACCTTGTCTTGTGGAATACCCAACTTTATTGATATCAGCAGTGCGTCCATCAAGTTCCATTGGTGCTGTAGTTCATGCGCTAGCTGGTAAGCTATTCCCATGGGGTCATGCAGACAAAAGAACAGGTTTTCCTTTTTATCGGGATCGTCTTCATTTGCAAGGGCACTTTCGTGTTGGCGGCCAAAGTTATAGGCCTCGTAATTTGTATAAAATGCTCCATCTACGTTTTCTACACATGTTCCGTGCTCAAGCTGTTGTTTATTGTACCAATCGTCCCAACTGATCTTCTGCATTCTTTTGG
>CAMPJM010000681.1 GCA_946886805.1 uncultured Flammeovirgaceae bacterium
CCAAGGCCATCGGAGTTTTGCCATACACTTCTTCCAACTCATCAGGACTTATGTACCTGAGTTCGATTTAAAATAGAGCCATTTGAGAGGTGTCAACAGGATCATACTTGATAGCAGGCTTTTTCGGGAAGAAAGAATAAGCAATGAGACCAGAAATTAAATTTGTAATAAAGTTGGCAAATGACCTATGTCTCGAGTGCTCTACCTGGCACATATTTTTTAATTCATCGTTAACTGTCTCTATTACAGAGCGTTTTCTCAAAAGTATTTTATCCTTCAACTCCATTAGAGAGTTCTTCATGTTGTTTCTGATACTGGTAATTAAATGCAAGCCGTCAATAAACAATAAGTTTGTGAGCTCTTTTGAAATATAACCTTTATCAGCATATAATTTTCCATTAAGTGCTTTTAGAAAATTAGGGTTTTTAAGTGGTTCCCTGTCGTCCACATTCCCTTGGGTTATAACAAAGTTAAGCAACTCACCTTTGTCATTTATGACAATATGGAGCTTAAAGCCAAAAAAATAGCCCATAGTTGACTTTCCTACCCTGGCCAACCCTTGAAATACCCGGTTGCGCTTGATCCTTTTATTTTTGCACACCCTGATAGGTGTGGAGTCAATAAAAGAAATACCTGTACTTTCCCCCATACAACAAGTTTTAAGGAAGATAGACATGGGTAAGGTAGAAGCTTGCATAAGTTCAACAAACCTATTGTAGGAAACTGTCTGGGGAAATAAGTGGGAAAGATGCTTTTGAACGTAATGAAGGTAAAAATGCTTCATGTTCCTATAGCCACCCGAATGGAACATAATCGTCAAAGTAATGACTTCACTACAGCTCATACGGGGCTTTCTCTTGGGCTTATTGCCGATCAGGTGCTGCGAAATAGATTTTTCAAATTCTATGCAGAAATCGTCCACAATAAAGAAAATTTCAGTAATTTTATCGGAGGATAAGGTCATGTTTTTTGAGTTATATTGTTGAAAATCAGAGCTTTAATATAACAAAAAAGCATGGCTTTTCCATTTTTATCCCCCACAAAAAATTAATTATTTTTAAACCATATTGGATTAAATTATTAATCGAACTCAGGTTAAACGCTCAATTTCAGGCGAATAAAAAGTGGATATTGGCCTTCCTTTTTGCTATAGGATTAGGAATTGGTTCCTATTTGCTTACAAATGTTAGCCTGAACTTTATAGTTCTGACCTTATTATCTGTACTCGGAGTCTTGGTGTGTTTTATCATACTGTCTACTACGCTAATAAAGCAATTTTTGATAATCAGAAAATATAACATTGGTTTTGAAAAATTTACCAAAAAGTACTCTAGTACACCAGTAGTTACCTATCACCTGAGGGAAGATACACTAGACTACAAAGGAGAGTCAGAAATTACATATAAATGGTCGGAATTTTTAAGTATCCGCAACGACGAAGATTCCTTTTGGTTAATTACAGGTAAAATAGAGAGGGATATCTGGATACCCAAATTGGTAATGATGAATCTTGAAGATTATGATGCTTTCAAAGCATTTGCAAAAACTAGAATAAACCAAGTAGTCGAAGCAGATCGTCACCAGCAATGAAGAGCATTTTTTCCAGGTAATATTTAGCCCTCTTGGACTCTATTTCTTCGAATTTTGCCAAAATTGAAATTATACTGCCAAGCATAGCGTCAAAAAAAGGACTCGTTCCATTGTCCAAAAAGTAGAGGCTTTAATGGAAAAATACCTGGAATCGAGGCAGAAATCAACCAAAGCGAGTGACACGGCACTGGACTTCTGATTCTATTAGCAGCTTTTCCGAAGAAGGCGGCGCTGATCGAGCGTGTAAAAACCGGGTTGCAAAAGTTCGGTAAAAGCACAGCCTTGGCCGCCCCAAATTTCAGTGCAGAAATCCGAGGGATTGACTTTTATTTATATAAAACGGTCATAGCTGCACCTGCTTTCTTTTCAGGTTCAAAATCAAGTCCCAAAAGATGCGCTACGGTTTTTGCGATCTGGTTCTGGTAATATATTCCTTTCGCTTTTAATTCTCCTGCTGCTTTAGTATCTGGGCCTATTACTGCAAACCATACTTCATCTGCACCTTCTATGTTATCGCCATGGTGCTTCCATGTTTCCAGCGGAACGGTACCTCTGCCATGATCGGTGGCTATTATAAATGTGGTTTTGTCCCTGTATTGCTCGTGCGATTGTACATAATCCCACAGTTCCTTTATAAAAGCATCGGTCTGATGGGCTGATTTCGCATAAAAATCGTAACGGCCATCATGGGCAAAATCGTCTGTTTCACCATAAGCAATGTATACCAACTTTGGATTTTCCTTCTTAATATGTTCCAGAGCATAGTGGTGCGTAAAAGCATCCAGTCGAACGCCACCCCAGGGACTGGGGATCTGCCCCTGCAATTCGTTCAGGAATTGCTCCCTTTCTGTCAGATCGTTTCCCTTGGCAGGCTCAAACCCGGCATTAACAGGTATACCACTTCTTTCTTCATTGATGATATAGGGAAATACATCCCATGAACCAAAGGCGGCCACTTTTCCTTTGAATTCCGTTTGCTGGTTGACGTATTCCAGGACAGTTACATTTTTGTTGTTCTTTTTATCATTGCTATCCACTTTAGGGTCAGCATGCCCGGTGAGCAGTTCGTTATATCCCGGGTAGGAAAACCAGTAGGTATTCGTGAGATTGGCATTGTTGCCATATTTCCGGTTTCCTATAATCTTCCCTTCATTTACTATGGTGCTCCAGAAGAAGGGCATCAGCTTTTTCCTTCGTACCAGTGGATCTTCATCCCAAAACCTTTCCTTAATTTCATCTTGTGCGTGAGTGTATTCCTTAGTCATCATCAAAGTTGAATCCATCCCGGTAAACACCTCCTGCCACCTTAAGCCATCCAAGGAAATCAAAAATACATTTTCTGTTTTAAGCTTATCCTGTGCATGAGAGACATTAAAAGCCAGGACAAGTAAAGCTATTATTAAGTTTTTTTTCATTTTGTGGTTTTAGGTTTTTATTGTTAAATATTTGAATTCACAGCGATCCGGTTTTGTGTCACCCCGTCGGGGTTTTTCATCACCGCTGCTAACTTTCTATAATAATATCACCTCCGAAACAAGTTCGGAGCAAGCTCTTTCTGGGTTAT
>CAMPJM010000682.1 GCA_946886805.1 uncultured Flammeovirgaceae bacterium
ACCTTTAGGGGGTCACCATCACCGGAACAGGGGTCAGCATCACCGGAATATCCATAAGGTCTCCAAAGTACCGGTACTTTAGCATATTGCAACTGTTTTAAAAACCATGCTACTACATCTACTTGAGATTTCCATTTTTCATTTAGATAAGTTCCGGGAGTAATCATCTCCTTCCATTCCTTATCAGAAAGATGATTTTCACTGCCTTGCGTTAAAATACCGGGTTTGAAAGCTACCGGCTCATCCAAAGTGGGGGGTACTGCATGCCACATTAGTGTAATGACAAAACCTTCGTTATGACGCAAAATGGCATCATCAACTATTCGTTGGCGAAAGTTTGTTCCATCCCAATAGCCTGGGTAGCTAAAGCCGAAATCTTGCCCGAATACAGCGGGATAATTTTTTGTCATCCTATGAGTAACGGATAGCGGAACAGTGTTCATTAAAGGCGCTGCATGTTGCCCCGCCATTGTTTTTTTCCCTGATATACTATAAATGTACTCTAATAAAGTCTTTGCTTCGGGAGTGGCATTTTTATTAACAGGAGACTGTGCTTGAAGGGATAGCCCCCACAAACTAAGGATCATCATTAGGACAAACAACTTTCTAATCCCTGTAGGGGAACAGTTTCGTATATTGAATTTTAATTCTTGTATTTCCATTTGTTATATTTTTTCTTTACTGGAAAACCTTCCAATAAAAAACACCTGCATTTCAAATTAGTGAATCACGGGTGCTCATTAATTTAATCTTTCATACTCAAACAGCTTCCCCTTCACATTATTCGGTGCAGGAGAACCTACGCCGGCGGTTATTTAAACCACTAAGCGGGTTAGGATAGAAAAGTTTTACACAGCTGACTGCCCTTACGGTCTGTCAGCTGTGTAAAACAAAATACAACTGGTATTGTATCATTCCCTAATCAATATTTGGGTCTCGGAAAATTCTTTATTGAAAAACTTGATGTAATACAAGCCCTTAGGGAGATCAGACACATCCATTGTAACATTTTCCGATGTATTAAAACACTCTTCTTTAAGTTCCTTTCCTTTTTTATCAAATACAATAACGGTCAATTGCGCAGATTCTTTACTATTTTTCAATAAGTGCGAACTTTCTTTTGTACTATCTTGGTTTTCGCTGATGTACAGTATTCCCTGATTGGGGTTTGGGTAAAAAGAATAGTTAAAATTATTGTAAATGCCATAGCTCTTCTCTTTCCAATCTCCAAATTCGCAACCTCCATAGGGCCTCATCCTTATGGTGATGTAATTCAGGTAGGTAGGGATATATTCCAAGTGAAAATTTTCTTCCTGGGTACCAGTAGTACCAGTATAATAAGAAGATATAGATGGTACGGTTTCCCACTCATAGTTTATAGCGGCATCTTCTCCTATATCAGAAAAACCGTAAGCGGAAAAAATAGCAGATCCACCCTTCGTCATCGAACCTTGTGACAAATAGAAGTCATAGATCTCATTATCTACTCCACCGTATCGTAAGTCTTTTCTTATGGTATAGGAACAACCATTATCAGGATTAGTAATTAATGCTTCTAAAAACAATGGTCCTCCAGTATAGTTATCTATAGTTGCCACAATAAAATTGGGCGATGTATTAGAGGCAACCAGTCCAGGGCTTACGGTCCATTCGGTTTCATAACCGCTGGGATAATTTGATATAATAAATGACCTATAATCGCATATATTGCCAGGATCATCAATAAATGGCATTGAGACAGTGTTTGTGGTCATTATACTAGGATCATTTGTAAGCCAAGTACTGAGACGAGTATCAGGAGTTCCTCCTCCATTCCAAGAAACATCAAAACGACCATAAATACCATCGGTAACTATACATCTATCCACAGGATTACCATATTGATCGAATGATGTTCCTCCGTGAAGTTGTCCGACAACCCTTCCATTTTGATCAAACAGCGGCGAACCTGATGAACCTGGTTCAACAGTACCATCATCAAAGTTTACTTCCCAATGAGTATTATTAGTTCCTGCATACCAATTAGTACTCATTCCTGCATTATTTTCAACAGATATTTTCATAACATCACCAGCAGGATGATGTATACTTACTGAAGAAGGTGGAGCATTAGGACTTCTAGACCACCCTGCATATTGTATTCCTGTGTCTGCCTCAGGCCTTTCATTAAGTTCTAATAAAGCAAAATCACTATTGCGCCAAGCTGAACGGAAAGTTGCCCCAGAAAAAGAATAAGAATAAGGATCGTCACCTCCACCACAGCTAGAACTTTTATATTGAAACCTAAACACCCAATTTTCAACAGCTTCTCTCTCGGCTAGTGAAATACTACCATTAATCGGAGAAGCAATATCTAAACAATGAAATGCTGTGAGAAAACTAGGTGTAAAATCCATACAGCCGTTATTTAAAAGCACTCCAGAGCAATGTCTTTGTCCATTATCTAGTAATATCAATGCAACTGCATTAGACTCTTCTTGCCAATTGTTGCCTTCAGGGCAGTTTATGTCATTATTACATGGCGAGGAATCACCAAAACCAGCATAATCAATTATATTTTTGTATCCATGCACAACTTTATTTAGGTGCAATTTGCTTTGACCATTAGCTTCTATTGGCTCAAATAATTGAATTGTAATACTACTACCTTTCAATATATCTGTGGCAAAAACATTGGATTTGTTATTCTGATCTTCAGTAACAGGACCTATAACCATATTTTTTTCCTCATTAAAAATATATAATTCAGCACCTAGAGGTAAATAAAATTGATCAAAAATCAGATTGATAGATAATGCACCTTCTGATTGAATAGACAATGTCCATACCGATCCAGTTTCTTTATCTTCCCATTTTCCATCTCCAAAACCAATATTTACGTCAAGAGCTTTCCCAAAACGAGGTGGAAGTCCCGATGATTGTTCGTTACGATCTTCTTTTAACAATGTTTTTATATCCAATGACGGCATCCTTTTTATAGGGGCTTTTGAATTACCTTTCGAAATTCTAAGGCTTTGAAATTCATTAGAATTTAATCTCTTTGTAGGCACTTGTCCATATACATACATACATTGCAGAGAAGCTTAAAAAAGCAATTGCAATAAGGAGTAAAAGTTTTTTCATGTCTAAAATTATTTAATATTGAAGTTGATAT
>CAMPJM010000683.1 GCA_946886805.1 uncultured Flammeovirgaceae bacterium
TTTTTTACGCCATGCGGTTATATATGCCTGAGGAATCATAAATCTGTATCTATTTTTATATTTTGCACTACTTTCCAATTGTTACCGGTAACCATCTTGGACTTTTCCTTTTGGGGTCTTAATAGTACCGGGAAATAATTCACTGTTTTTAAGTAGTCTTTTATTGGGTCACTTAAACCTCGCATATCCAAAATCTCTTCAAACAGAAAGCCTAGACGCTGAACCGCGGTTATAGGAGTGTAGCGTTTCACGGCATCAAGCATTTTATCGGCATCTATACTTTCACAGAGTTCTTCCAACACTGTTGCAACTCTAGAAAGGCCACCTGCTTGATCAAAATAATACACAAGATCCAAGGCGGTTAATTCGGGAGATGATACGTTTATATACCCGGTATCGACTTTCTTCTGAACTATATCTCTTTTCGCCCATTCCTTCTTTACATAGAAGTTAATTTTCAGATTATCATTATTGATATTTCTCAAACTAGGTTTTATAGTGACGATAGAAAAAGATTGAGGCTGCTGATGTGCAGCTCCATAGTAGGCAGCTGCATTTAAAAGACCAACATAATAATCCCTCTTTAAAAATTTCATCAGTTCTGCTACAAATAAAGATGGAGGAAGGATGCCTTTACTCCGGTACTCTGGCGTAACGACCACATAGAACTCATTTCTTACTAAACTGATTTCTCCCTTATTCTTAAGTCGCTGTAGCGCCTTTTTAAGTGCTTCATCGGACTTTTCAAATTTGCTTCGTGCCTCCCCTAAGGTAAAGGCATATCTTCCGTTGGAACGGAGCTCGTTAATAAAGTCTTCTAAATAACCGTATTGCACCTTCATCTAAGTATTTGTTTGATAAAAGGGAATAATTTAATCCCCTTTTGCAGATACAAACTTAATTGTTGTATTATTTAGAATCAATCTTTTAGGATATTTTTAGTTTTATTAACCAGAGGATCTTGTTCGGAGTCATAAAGAATCCATTCCCGGCCAGTTACCAGCTGATTAGTCTTATGTATACGTCATTTGTTTGTCGGAAAGTTAATAATAACTGACACTAAATAGTGAAAAAAAATGAATCAGCTAAGTGATTACAAAATTACCCGCAATAGCTGCTGTTATTCTAGTAGAAGATAATCTTAAATGACTGTCCGTAATATTACCTAAATTATCTAATAACTTATATGTTGTGCTATGATACTATCAAAATTTTTCAACAAATATCCGGACGAAGTCGCTTTGCTTCAATGTTTTTTATGGGTCTTCTGACATGTAGGGTTATTTCAATTCATTTATTATTTTTTCAAGTAGTTCGTCGAAATCAAGTGATTCACCATGTATCATACTACTCTGCATCTCTTTGTAATCAGATTTATAATTTTCCAGGTGTTTACCTGGCGGAATAATGTTGAGGCTTTTTAAAGTTAGGGCTTCATAATTTGTTGTTTTCATAGGTGTTAATACGCTTCGATGAGCTATAATGCTTTCAAAAAGCGCTGTGTCTTTCAAAGCAGCCTGTCCGTAATCAGAATTTAGTATTTGCCCTATATCATAGAAATGTCTAGACATTCTTAAATGACGAATCATTCCTGTAGGCTTCTGAAATTCTTCGTGTAGTAGAATGAGTTTCTCTAAAAATGTCTTTTCAGGATTTGTGGCGTTTACAACAAATTCCTGTTCCACAAAATCTGTTTCAGGGTAGTGTTCATCGATCATGGATTTAATACCTATTGCCTGATGGGGTTCAATTAACGATCTGGCACTAACTTCTATCAAAACTCTCTGGGGCAAGTAAGACACTTCATTGAAAACAGATTTATAATTTACTTCAATAGTTTCCGGGTCTTGATCCGATATTTTTGTATTCTCTACATTAATTTTATACAATTCTGGATTAACACCATAGTTGTTTAGTTGCTTTTGAAGAGCTATTGCTAAATGAGTAGAAACGAAAGTGTGGCATGCTTTCCTTAGTTTCCTTATTTTTCCTTTTGTCAATACCCCTTCAAAACCCAAGTGTTTACGATCTATACCAATGTCAATATCTTCTGAAAACCTTTGAATTAAATTAAAAGCTTTGCTTAATGAAGTTCCTCCTTTGAATATGAAGTGTTCAGCTAGTTCAGAAGTAAAAATCATGCGTAGCATGAGAGTGATCCATGCATCTTTTTCAATGGCCTGTGGAAGAAGGTTCGTTCTAACTCCAATTTGGGCGAACAACTCAACTTGTTCTTCTTTTGATAACATTAGCCAGTTGTTCATTTGCTTGCAATTACTTTTTGTATCCAAATAGGAGCATTTTTCAGGTACCGATAAATTATATCTTGTTCTCCACTTTCATTTATGGCTTTATGTATTTTGTTTATTTGGCCTTGTGTTATTTTTTTTTCTCCAATCGCTTTTAATGCCTGAATAATCAGATTGGTTAGTCGGTGTTCTATACTTAAGTTTTTGGGATTCGTCTTCTTGAATTGAATCGTTTGATTTCCTATTTCGATTTGTCGTGCCGAACCATCGGTTAAAAAGATAGCTTTCAAAGGAATTTGAGTTGAAAGCCCCAGTATGTTAAGAGCGGTAGATCCGGTAGGAATAATGCGTGCTTTGTCACGTTTGGCAATAGCTTTCGCAATCTCTTCTGCATGAGGATAAAGAATGCCTAATTGTTCATGCTTTTCAGGTAAAAAGTATACTCCTTTCGCTATTCGTTTGATCTTATCTTCAGTGGTTAAGCGTTGCAACGATTTGCGAATTGCTTCGTAGGTACCCAAATCAGTAAAGTCAGATATGAAGAAAACTTCTCCTCTTTTAAACCGGTGTTCTACATTTTTCAAAGCAAGCATTGTCCCAAAAATAGTCAAAATTTGGGACAAGTCAAGTCTACTTTCTAATAATTTTTGTCCCAAAAATATACTAAATTTGGGACAATTTGTAAGGACGAGTTCTCTAAAACGAGGACGGGTAGATCGACGCTTTTGAATTTTGTCGATGTTCCCCGAAAACCTGACTTTTGACGGATTTGTACCTCAAAAGTCAGGTAAAATCGCTATCACTCCGTTACAATACATAAAAAAAGCCCCTCTAAAGTACATTAGAGAGGCTTAAAGTGATCCCGCTGGTACAAAACTCGAACCATTTATTAGCTGATTTAAG
>CAMPJM010000684.1 GCA_946886805.1 uncultured Flammeovirgaceae bacterium
AAGTATATGGGTATGAAAAAAGTTTTATTAACTAATTTGTTTTTGCTATGTCTTATACCGGCAGTCATAGCCCAGCAGCAAGTGTCCGGTAAGGTGACAGACTTTTCCAATGGTGAGCCATTGCCAGGTGTTAACATTCTTATTCAAGGCACTGCTACTGGTACAATCTCTGACATGGAAGGGAATTACCGATTGGATGTACCTGGTGAAGATGCTGTTTTAGTTTTTTCATTTATCGGGTATGAAAGCCAGGAAGTGACCGTGGGCGGCCAAACCGAAATTGATATTCAATTAATTCCTGATTTGACCACACTGAGCGAAGTAGTAGTAGTTGGCTATGGTACGCAAAGAAGGCAGGACGTAACAGGTGCTATATCTTCGATTAAAGCTGAAGATATGGTGACCCAAGGTGCTAATACAGTGGAAAAGTCGCTTCAGGGCCGGGTGGCCGGGGTTCAGGTAGAGTCAGCCGGAGGTAATCCCGGATCAGGAGTCAGGATCCTGATCAGAGGAACAGGATCACTTGGAAATAATAATCCTTTATATATAGTAGATGGGGTGCAGGTGGACGATATCAGTAATATTTCTCCTGCCAGCATTGCTTCTATGGATATTTTAAAAGATGCTTCCGCGGCTGCCATTTATGGCTCAAGAGCAGCGAACGGTGTGGTGCTGGTGACTACTAAGACGGGGCGAGAGGGAGAAAACCGTATTGATTTCAACGCCTACTACGGTGTTCAAAAATTGACAGAAAAACTTGATGTACTAAATGCTTCACAATGGGCGCGAGTGAGCAATGCCGCACATGACAATGCGGGGCTTGACAGGTTGGAAATAGCTCAGGATCCGGCATCGTTAGGAGAAGGGACTGATTGGCAGGATGAAATTTATCAAACTGCCCCTGTTCAAAGCTACCAGTTGGCGACTAGTGGGGGAGGGGAAAATTTGACCTATAGCTTATCTGGTGGGTATTTGAACCAGGATGGAATTGTAAAGAAAACCGGATACGACCGATGGAATCTTCGGATCAAATCAGCTTTTACGAAAGGAAGAGTAAAGATTGGAGAAACGGTTATCCTGTCGAAGGAATACTGGAGAAATATGGCCGGAGGTTGGGGCGGACAAGGGGGAAACCCGGTTGGTTCTGCAGTTAAGATGATCCCAGCTTTTAATGTTTATAACCCAGATGCCATTGGCGGATATGGTGGTGCCTATGGCCCTGTAGTAAATGTGGCAAATCCCGTAGCCCAGTTGAACCTCGAAGTTCCAGAAGTCAATGCAACGGATGCTATATTAAATGTTTTTGCAGAAGTTTCTATTCTGGACGAGTTGAAGTACAAATTCAATGTGGGATACACTCATTCGCAAGGTTATGATTACACATATACCTACCCTTATGAGGTCGGAACATTGTTTACCAATTTAGATGCTGACTTGTACGAGAGCAGAAGTCTAAAGAAATACTTTTTACAAGAGCATACCTTATCTTATGATAAGTCGTTTGGCAAACATAACCTTCAGGCTCTCGCGGGATATACTTATCAAAATACGCAGTACAGGGAATTAAACGGGTCGAAAAGTGGAATGCCCGCCGGGGTAAAAGTCCTTGATGCAGGTATCGCGAATGCTGCAACTGGTAGTAACGCCTGGGAGAATGCGCTCATTTCCTATTTAGGCAGATTGATTTATTCTTATGACGACCGATATATCCTGACTGGAATTATCCGTAGGGATGGTTCATCCAGATTTGGAGAAAACAATAAATACGGTAATTTCCCGTCAATTGCGGTGGGCTGGAATATCTCCAATGAAACCTTCTTTAAGCCTCTGCAGTCGACTGTCAGTTTATTAAAGTTAAGGGCAAGTTATGGCGTACTTGGCAACCAGGAAATTGCTGACTATCGAGTTAGCCCCGCAATAAATGTAAACACGAATTATGTGGTTGGTGAAAACCAACATTTATGGCCAGGTGCGATACAAACAGCCTTTGCAAGTCCTTATATTAAATGGGAAACTTCCAAGACTTTTAACGTCGGTACAGATTTAGGTTTTTTTGAAAACAGGCTTTTATTGACAGCGGACTATTTCATTAAAACGAATTCTGATATACTACTTCAGGTTCCCATTCCTCAATCGACTGGGGCCAGCGGAAACAACCCTTATATTAATGCGGGGCAGATTACCAATAAAGGTTTTGAAGCCGCATTGTCCTATAATAATGTTATTAATGATTTTAGCTATCAGGTTACCGGAACATTTTCTACTGTTAAAAATACTGTTGATAAGCTGGGAACGGGTTCTCAGCAGATTTTTGGAGGGCAACCTACACACCACGGTGCCTCTGCAACTGTTACGGAAGCCGGTTTGCCGGTGGGCGCGTTTTACCTGATCAAAACCGATGGAATCTTTAATTCACAGGAAGAAATAGATGCTCATTCCCATGAAGGAGCACTTATACAAGGTAATGCCGAGCCGGGCGATATAAGATTTGTGGATTACAATAATGATGGGCAAATAGACCAAAGTGACAGACAATTCCTGGGAAGCCCTACACCAGATTTTTCTTATGGTTTAGGAGCAAATGTAGAATGGAAAGGGCTTGACCTCAGTGTATTCTTTCAAGGAACCTACGGCAACCAGATTTATAATGGTCTTCGACAGGATTTGGAAAGCATGAGCCTAGAATTTAACTATTCCAGCGAAACATTGAACGCCTGGACACCTGAAAATCAAAACACAGATGTTCCGCGGGCCGTTATTAACGATCCTAACCTCAATACCAGAACCTCTGATAGATTTTTAGAAAGTGGCTCCTATTTCCGATTCAAAACTTTGCAGGTTGGTTACACCTTTCCTGAAGCATTATTAGAATCCCTTAAGGTAAGCAAATGCAGATTTTATGTGAGTGCTGATAATATATTCACGATCACTGAATATACAGGGTACAATCCCGATTTAGGTAGAACAGGTTCTATTTTGAGCCGTGGTGTTGACTACGGACACATAGCTTACCCTCTTGCCAGAACCTTTATGGCCGGAGTGCAACTTTCTTTTTAACAACTAAATAGCGCATTGTCATGAAAAATTATATTTATATTTTTATCATATTATTTTCTCTTTCTGCATGTACTGAGGAGCTTGATCAGATAAA
>CAMPJM010000685.1 GCA_946886805.1 uncultured Flammeovirgaceae bacterium
TTCAAAGTTACGTTCCAATCGTTTATCAAACAAAAACCTATTGGTTATTTTAACTTATTCTAAATAACCGTATAAAATTATCGCTTTAGATACTTTTTCTCACCTAAACAAGTTAATATTTCGTATATATTAAAAACTTGTTTATTAACACTTTATCACAATTTAGCTACATTTTATCCTTGTTTTATTAAATAGAATAGGAACCCCTGTTAAAAATAAGGAGAAGTTTTAGTATATTTGATTCAGTCCATTAGCGAGATCAGGCAATGAGGTTATGATTTGCATGTTTTCACTATATTTTTATTGTTAGGAAAAGCTCAGGTATTTAACTTGCTGTTGAATGAGGAAATTATATGTTTTTTTAAGTTGCTTTTTGCTGTCGGTATTTTTTCTGACAGATGCAGCAAATGCAACCCACGTACGAGCTGGTGAAATTACTACTGTAAGAATATCTGCTCTTACCTATGAAATAACTATTACCGGCTACAGGGATAGGCAAGGTGTTGAATGGGGAGCTGGTATACTCTCTTTTGGCCATGACAATGAAGAGCTGGTATTAACAATACAGGACTGGAATAAAGTAAACCTTGATGGCGAAACTGAAATAAACACCTATGTAACCACCCATACTTTCCCATCTACAGGCCCTTATACCATTAGATACCTGGAAGCAAATCGTAACGAAGGTATTTTAAATATTAACAATGGTGGTTCTATTGACATTCCTTTTTATATCGAAACTCAAATTGTTGTAGACCCCGTTGTAGGGTTAAATGCTTCTCCGATCTTAACCGTTCCACCGATCGACAAGGCTGCTGTAGGATTAATTTATCTACATAATCCAGGGGCTTTTGACAGAGAAGGAGATAGCTTGTCCTATAAATTAGTCCCTTCAAAAGATAATATTAATTCTCCCGTTCCCAATTTTGTTTTGCCTAATGATCCTATGTTCGGTGGATCGAGGCAGGATAGCAATGCTCCCCCGATATTCACGCTGGATCCGCTAACAGGGGATGTTGTTTGGGATTCGCCTGCGTTGGCAGGCGAATATAATTTTGCTTTTATTATCGAGGAGTGGAGAAAAATAGATGGAAGATATCTTCGGCTAGGCTATGTTACAAGAGATATGCAGGTTATTGTAGAAGAAACGGATAACCTGCCTCCTGAATTAACTATTCCTTTAGACACTTGCATCGTTGCAGGTACAACTTTGGAAGCGCTTATTTCTGCCATGGATCCCGACGGTCATGACGTGAAAATAGAAGCCTTTGGAGGTTTATTTACTACTGACATCCCAAGCAAGCAGGCGACTCTAGATCCCACAGCATCTCAACAAGCCAGCCCGGCCAACGCGACGTTTACGTGGGAAACAAATTGCGGCCATGTAAGGGAACAGCCTTATGAGGTAATTTTTAAGGCAACAGATTTTCCGCCTGTACCGGCACCTCCGCTTGTAGATATTCAGACCTGGCGAATTACAGTGGTTGCACCAGCTCCGGAAGAACTTACCGCTCAGGTAAACCCCGGGAGAGAGGTTCAGCTAAACTGGAAAGATTATACGGAGTTTTGTCCCGGAGCTTCTTCCATGCAGGTTTATCGAAAGGTAGGAAGCTTTGATTATGAACCCGATAATTGCGAAACAGGAATTCCAGAAGGAGTAGGATATGAGTTGATTGCAGAGACAGATATTGATGCCACGGCATATCTGGATGATAATAATGGCGAAGGACTCGATGCTGGTGCAGAATATTGTTACAGGTTAGTGGCTGTATTTCCGGAACCAAGCGGCGGGGAAAGTTATGTTTCGGAAGAAATTTGTGTGCAGATGGCCCTCGATCTACCGTTGATAACAAATGTAGACATTTCTGAAACCAGCGACACCGACGGGGAAATCCATATTAGATGGACCTCGCCTTTGGAAATAGATCCGCTTTTATTTCCACCGCCATATTTTTATAAATTATATAGGGCAGAAGGCTTTAATAGCAGTGCAAACCTTGTAGAGGTGCCAATGAGCAGTGCTCTGGATACCACTGCGGTAGACAATGGTATAAATACTCTCAATAATGTATATAATTATAGAGTAGTTTTATTCAGTGGAGGTTTAGATGAGTCAGATATCGTGGACACATCTGCTGTGGCGTCGTCGGTCAGATTAGAACCCTCGCCATTATTAGGGGCGATAGAGCTGAACTGGCAAGCAGATGTCCCTTGGTCCATTAATGTACAAGGGTATCCTACCCATGATATTTACAGAGACAATGTTAATGCCACTGATCCCGGTGCTTTTGAATTGATAGCATCTGTAAACGTCAACGAAAATGGCTTGTCCTATCTGGACGAGGGGCTTTCTGATAAAATTGAGTATTGTTATTATGTGCTCACAAGAGGTTCTTATAGCAATCCTGTTTTAGCTGGTTTGGATCCATTGCTAAACAGGTCACAAAAAATTTGTGCACAACCTAATGATACGATTCCACCGTGCACCCCAACTATTGCCATTGACAAGTTGGATTGTGAAAACTTTTTAAGGGATAAGCCCTGTGATTTTTCGAACTTCTCGAACACGATTGCCTGGACAAGAGACGAATCAGATGAATGCGATGATGATATCCGAGAGTATGAAATCTATTTCTCGAAAACAGGCGGAGATGGAACTTTCGATTTATTGACCACGGTCACAGATACTTCATTTGTTCATTTGGATCTGCCTTCTTTTGCCGGTTGTTATTTTGTGATAGCGGTCGACAGGTCGGGCAATAGAAGTACGGTGAGTGAAACGGTATGCAACGATAACTGCCCCAATTATGAATTGCCCAACGTTACTACACCAAATGGGGACGGAAAAAATGACGTGTTTCAGGCTTATTACCCAATACTACCGGATCAATACCCTGAAGATTCAAGAGGAGGCTTCAGTAAATGTCCCAGGTTTGTCTTATCCGTAAAGATTCAATTCTATAATCGTTGGGGAAAAGAAGTCTACAACTATGAATCGAATGGAGAGAACACAATCCTGATCAATTGGGATGGCAGAACTTTTGATGGGCAGCGGGTTCCTGCAGGAGTCTATTATTATCTGGCAGAAGTTACTTTCGATGTCCTTGATCCATCCAACGCCAAACAGAAAATTAAAGGATGGGTACACGT
>CAMPJM010000686.1 GCA_946886805.1 uncultured Flammeovirgaceae bacterium
TCCATAGAAAAAGCCTCATGGACAATACAGGCTCCCTGCCATAGCACCATGTCCCTTTTGGTCTGATTGATAACAAACCTGCCCAAATTGGCATCCGGAGCAAAAATAATTTTTTTATCTGCAGGAATTCTTGAAACTATGGATTCAGCATTTGAAGAAGTGCAAATGATATCACTCATCGCTTTAATTTCTGCCGAGCAATTGATGTAAGTGACAACAAAATGATTGGGATGGGCATCAATAAATTGTGCAAACTGATCTGGAGGGCAATTGTCAGCCAGCGAACAACCTGCAGCAAGATCAGGCAACAGAACCTTTTTCTCAGGATTAAGGATTTTTGCTGTTTCTGCCATGAATTTCACACCTGCAAAGACGATTATTTCCTGGTCGGTTGCTTTGGCTTTTCTGGATAGATCAAGACTGTCCCCAATAAAATCCGCCACCTGTTGTATTTCTTCTGACTGGTAGTAATGTGCGAGTATCAAAGCGTTCTTTGCTTTGGCCAATGTTCTGATTTCCTTTTGTAAGGTGGCACGGTCACTTTTACTTATAATCATTGTGCTTCTAAATAAATAAGTATTGAGTATCAGGATTAAATCTATTCCTAATTTCAATTTTAAAATCCAGGTTTAAGTTCCCAAAGATAAGGAGTATCCAATGAATTATTTCAAAAATATTGCACTTCAATATTTAATTTACCTGAATTGCCTAAACAAACTGCAGAATCCCTGCTAATTATTCTTATCTGACAAACAACTATTGTTTTTTTGGGACAGGTTTAAATTATTCTATTTTGCTGTAAGTATTAAGCAACTGTTACGACTAATTGGAAAAAATAGTTTGGAAGAAGAATTCTTAAAATCAGTAAATCAACATCAGGGCATTATTTTTAAAGTATGCCGCATGTACTGTTCTGACAATGCAGATGCTGAGGATCTGTTTCAGGAAATCCTCCTCCAATTATGGAAATCATGGCCAAACTTTAATCAGAATTCAAAAATAAGTACCTGGATGTACCAGATTGGATTAAATACGGCTATCACTCGGTTGAGGAAAAATAACAGAAAGCCAATTCATCACTATTTATCCAAAGCCGACGATGCTATTCCTGATGCGGCTCCAGAAAGACTTGACATTTTATTTGACAAGGAGCTTCAGGAAGCAATTGTTGAGCTCAATAAATTAGATAAGGCTTTAGTTATGCTTTATCTGGATGAAAAAACCTACAAAGAGATAGCAGAAATTATGGGTTTGTCAGAAAACAATGTAGGTGTCAAAATCAACAGAATTAAAAAGAAGTTAAAAAACAAGATGAGAGTTGATTATGGAATTAGATGATTTAAAAGCCAACTGGCAAAAGGAAACGAAACAAAACCTTGATAAAAACACCCAAAGTATGGAACAACTTAAATTAGTTTTACAAAAAAGAACGACAGAGACTTTAACTACATTAAAGAAAAAGTATGAGAAAATCATCACCCTTTTAATTTTAGGAGCATTTTTAAATGTATTGATCAATCCCTTCTTGCATTTTTTACTGGGAGATGAGGGCCCTGTTTTCAGGATAACTTTTGGCGGTTTACTTTCCCTTGTGACAATGGTTGTTGTCTGCCTGATCGTGGTATTTTTTTATTGGACAAAATATACTTCTCTAAATACGGTATTGCCAGATGGCAATATAAAAACGATGCTTTCCGGGAAGATCAAACAACTGAAGAGATCACATACTCAAGAAGTGGCTTTCATTTTAACCTTATTTTTACTCGTATTTATAATGGCAAGAGTTACTTCTCAATATTCAGGAAACGGTGATTTCTGGGATATTTTCCATCTGGATATAATGCTCGCAATGCTGGCCGGGTTTGCCATCATGATTTTTTATATTTATAAAAGATCTATCGCATATAAAAGGAACATTAAGGATTTACAGCACCATTTGGACGAGTTCGAAAAAGGGTTAGCGTAAATGAGTTCAGTGAAAAACTTTATTCGGGTTAACCACTATTCTGGGGAGCGCATTTTAAAAGACCGAAAAATGAAGGTTCGGAGGTAATTTTGAGGGATCCCGGTCCGAAAGACTCCGGACTCGATTCGGAGAACAGGTCCGGGAATGTGTGTTATGGGTGGTTTTTCAGTTATTTAGGCCACAGCAAAACAGTAACGAGGTAGAATGCTTCCTAAAGTAGGTTATTAAATAGAAGCACCTTCCCCGTACGGGGATCCCATTACTTTGTCAGTGATAAAAACACCTGGTTTTTTTCAAAAAAAATATTTGACATTTACTCCCCGAACTCTTCCGTTTGATCCCAACCATCAGGAAAGCCACCGGGATTTATTCAAAACAGCCTTTTTAAGAAATTTCCCAAACTTAACCAAAATTGTAAATGAACCACAAAACAATAATGCAGGGTAAAATAAAAAATATTTTCTATAAAAGATAAAAAGGTCTTTTATTTACGATACTTTTATTATATTTGCAATGAATCAAAAATTAAAATCAAATGGACTTATCAAATATCACGATTGGAGAAATTGTAAAAACCAACTACAAAACTTCCGATGTTTTTAAAAAGTATGGAATTGACTTTTGCTGTGGAGGCAACCAATCAATTGCCAAAGTATGTGAAGCAAGCAATATTGATGAGAAGCATCTTATGGATGAGGTGAATAAAATCCTGAACACAACAAAAGAGGAAGGTTTGCCTTATGATGAATGGCCAATAGATTTACTGGCTAGTTATGTCCAAAAAGTTCATCATAAATATGTAGAGCAAAATATCCCTGTAATCACGGGCTATTTGGACAAAATAGTGCAGGTCCATGGAAAACATCATCCTGAGCTACTGGAAATCAGGGAGCTTTTCAAAGGCTGTGCAGGCGAATTGACCATGCACATGAAAAAAGAAGAATTTATGATCTTCCCTTATGTTCAGAAATTAACCAAACTACAGGAAAACCCTTCCTCACCATGGCAACAGCCTACATTTGGCTCAATTGAAAACCCCATTAACCAGATGGAAGATGAACACACCAATGAAGGGGAGAGATTTAGAAAAATCATAGCATTGAGCAATAATTATACTCCTCCAGAAGGTGCATGCAATACATATATTGTTACTTTTCAAAAGTTGAGAGAATTTGAAA
>CAMPJM010000687.1 GCA_946886805.1 uncultured Flammeovirgaceae bacterium
CTGTCCTTAAAAACTTTGGTGTTTTTTAGCGTTTTCAGGCTCGCAACCATTGCTTCCACGTCTGCCTTCAATTTTGCTTTTGTGGGCAAAGTAGTTGGAGTAAATGAGAAATGGGAAATTTGATCATAAATAGATTCTCCGTCTTCGGTTCTTATTTCGGCATATACCTGAATATTGGCGATAGAATAGGGGTACTTTACCCTTGTTCCTTCACTGCTTATAAAATAGTTAGTACTATTTACATAGCTCAAAGTCACCATAGAATGGTGAATGGCTGGTTCTGTAGTGAATAAGGAAGAAATTTCTTTTACCAGATTTTCTAACTGTTCTACATCCGGCTCTTCAAGTTCTTTTTCTATTGCTAGTTTTACTATTGGCGCTTTGGCAAATCTCCGGTGAGGCAGTGTTTCCAAAGTGATGTCTTTTTCTTTTAGGTATTGCTTGTTTTCCTGAAAAAGCTTTGCTGCTGATTTGTATACGGCATCCGTCGTAACCCATAAAGACCTTCTGATTCCAAAATAATCATTTTCTATTGGAATACTGATTTCACTCATCCCGGAGGCGTCGTTGTAGTAAGATGCATCCAAACTTTCATCATTGAAATCATAGTCGCCGACCATAACCCTTACCGATTTATTTCTCACAGGGAAGTAATTGGAATACAGTAAAGCCCCTAATGAGGCACTTATGGAGACCGCTCTTGAATCATTGATGGTATAGCTTATGAAAAATGGCTTCTCATAGTCCTTATAGGTCAACTCTTCCATGCTTCTTTGAAGCTCATCTTCCATTGCTTTTTCTATAGTATTTTTCTCGTACTTGTCTTCGGTTGATGAAGCAATTGAAGTAGCAGAAGCAGTCACTTCCTGAGCATGACTTCTAAACCCTATAAAATTAGAAAATATACCAACAATTAAAAGAGGCAACAGAAAAACGGAATGGCTTTTATTTTTATACATAATATAGTATGTTTTATTTAGTAAAGGAGGGAGATGATCCACTCGGCCTGCTTAACAGGGAAGGCTGAGCGTTTTGCTTTACTTTTTTCTGAGTTTCTATTCGCCTCACAAACAAGGCAGGTGCAATGGCACTAACAGGCACACTTCCTGATTCGGCGCCACAAATGCCGGTAAATATTTCTTTATGCTCTCCAGCTGCTTTTATTTCACCAAACATTGCCAGCGGTGTGCCAATTAAATCAACGCCCCTAACCAGTTCATCTGGCCTGCCATCCACATAAATGCGGTAAACCTCAGTAGGCATTACGTTAAAAACATTGGCAGAAAACCTGTCGGTAGTGGTAAAACCTCCTATCACATCAGAAAATAAATACCCATACTCCTTATTTTGCTTTTTACATTCCTTGATCAGCTTTTTTCTTAATGAAGCCGTTGACAGAGGTTTATTAGATTCTATAAGCAGGTTGGATTGCCTTGAAACGGCCTTCATCCCTGCAGATGCTCTGCCGTGCCCATTGGAGACTGGAAAATTCTCAAGAGGGCTCCTTGACATTAAGAAGCTCGTTAAAACACCGCGTTCTACAACGGTTACTCTTTGGGCTTGAACCCCTTCATCATCGTATTTATAATTTCCAATCAAATCCGTTCCGCCATAGGAGGTAAGGGTAGGGTCAGAAATAACATTTAAGGATTTGTCTAAAACTGGGTCATTTACTTTACTTAAAAAAGTTTGGCCATCCATTTCACTTTTCAACCTATGGCCTTCAATCCTATGTCCGAATATTTCATGGAAAAACACTCCGGCAGACCTGGCGTCCAATATCGCGGGGCCGGAATAAGGTTCTGCAAGAGGCGCATTTCTTAGTTTCTCCAACTTTTCGATCATAAGAGCAACATCCTTGACCAAAACATCTTCTTCAGGTAAATCAGCTGGTAAATATGCAAAGTATGATTTATAAAGCGGCAAAATATCCCCATCCTCCGCAAGAATGCTTGCTGATATGTTTAGATAGGCATAAGTCATGTTTTGTGCTATCTTTGTTCCTTCTGTAGAAATAAAATATTTCCGTTCTTTCGAAAAAGCCAGTGAAACCGCTCCCGATGTTAAATGAGGATTTTTTAAAAAATAGGTTGAAATGCTTTTGACTTTCTTTTCCCACTTTTCCTGATCAATAAGTGCGCTTATTTCAGGTAGTTCCGGCTCTACAAATACAGTAGGTTCTTCTTTTGAAAAATCAGCTACTTTTTTCTCCCCGTCTGCTTCCTTTTCTATATTGTTTTTCACGTTTTTATAAGCCTCGGTAGCAGAGTGGAATTCTGAGGTTGTAGCTCGCCATAGCGTTTGTTTTATGGCCATTTCGTCGTTTTCCAGAGGCAAAATTGAATTCAATGCCCCAAATGCATGTCCGTATACACCATATCCCGAAGCATTTACTTCATGCGAATTGTCCAATGCATAATCTCCAACCTTTACATTGGTAGTCAAAATACGGGAGCGTTCTTTTTCAGATTGCGTCAGGCTTCCGAAAGCAGCTGAAATATTTAAATCTGTTACATCATTAACTCTGTAATCTATATAATAAGGAGGAATTTCTGCCTTTTGAAGACCATTCATTTCCCGCGTGATCTCCTCTTCCATAATATCCAATAATACTTCCTGGCCGAAAACATTATTAATTACAGATAGCATCACGAATAAAAAAATTGCTCGTATCACTATATTAATATTTAAAGATTAAATAATATAAATCCAAAAATAAGGCTTTGAACCTTTAGAACAAATTATATTTTGGCAAAAAAGCAAAAAAAATCATCCGTTTGATTTCAGCCCAAAGCCAATTAAAGCCTAAGAACCTGTAGGCTAAGGCATAAAAGAAACGAAGGAAATTTCTAACGCCGAAAAAATTTAGAATTTACGGAAACAGTTATATCTTTAGTAAAATCTTCAATTTATTATTTTGTGCAGCCATCAAATGAAAATAAAACCTTCTAACAAAGACATTGTGAAACTATTAACCTTCGTTTTAGGCGTCCTAATCTTTGCCGCTTGCCACACCAAAACTTCTGAAAATAATGGAGTCGTGCAAATAGAAGATTCTGACGCTTTTGAAAAGCTATTAGCTGAGTATCATGAAACAAAATTAACTTTTGACCCTTTGCAGGCGACCTATTCGGGCGACACG
>CAMPJM010000688.1 GCA_946886805.1 uncultured Flammeovirgaceae bacterium
GAAAACTATTACTAATTAATCTGATTTGGTTGTGGCTAATACCGGAGGCCATGGCGCAGCAACAAGTGTCCGGTAAGATTACAGATTATTCAAACGAGGAAGCATTACCTGGGGTAAATATTTTGGTAAAAGGGACTGGTACGGGAACTATTACCGATATAGATGGTAATTACAGACTCGACGTCTCAGGATCTGATGCGATTTTGGTTTTTTCCTTTATAGGCTATGAAGGACAGGAAGTAACTGTCGGCAATCAAACAAACATTAATGTTTCATTGATGCCGGATTTACAGACTTTGGATGAGGTAGTGGTTGTGGGTTATGGAACAATGAAGAAGAGTGATTTAACGAGTGCACATGTATCCATTGGTGCTGAACAAATTGAAAAAACATTAAACACAACCTTAGATCAAGCAATCCAAGGAAGAGCCGCTGGAGTTTATGTCACTCAGAATACGGGCCAACCAGGTGGTGGTATATCTGTCAATATTCGAGGAGTAAACACTATAAGTGGTAGTAATGAACCTTTATATGTAATTGATGGAGTTCAAATTGCCCCTGGCACAGTTGAGTACGGTGAGCAAGCTTCAAATAATCCTTTAGCCGGTTTAAATCCTGCGGATATCCAATCGATGGAAATATTACAAGGGCCATCCGCTACTGCTATCTACGGATCAAGGGCAACAAATGGGGTTGTTTTAATTACCACTAAACGTGGAAAGGCTGGGGAAACACAAATTTCTTATGGCTTCCAATATAGCCTTCAGGACAAACCCAAAGCATTGCCTGTAATGGATTTACCTCAATATGCACAAATGACCAATGATTACCATGAATTAGCGGGTGGGGATTCGCCTGCTGCATTTGCAGATCCGTCTATATTAGGCCCTGGTACTAACTGGCAGGAAGAGTTATTTAAAACTGCACCACTACAAAAACATCAGTTAAGTTTCAGTGGAGGTAGTGAAAAGACGCAGTTTTATCTTTCCGGAGAACATTTTGATCAGGAGGGAATTGCCCTTGGATCAGGTTTTGAAAGATTTTCTGTTAGGGCTAATGTAAATAATCAGACGCGTGACTGGTTAAAGTTTGGTGCTAATTTGAATTACAATCAAACAGATGAAAAGCTTGCGGCCACTTATCAGAATGTAATCTTGAATGCATTGAGATTAGCCCCCTACATTCCGGTAAGAAATCCTGATGGCTCTTGGGGAGGTGCTGATGCGACAAATGCGGCCAGTCTTCAATTTACTCCGCCGAATCCGATTGCATTAGCCGAGTTAATACAGAATGACCTTACCAGGAGACAATTTCTAGGTTCATTTAATGTAAGTGTTGAACCGATAAAAGGATTAACATTAAGTTCAATGTTAAGTACAAATATTGAATCTTCAAGAGGTGATAATTTTATTCCTACCTATGAACTAGGGTCTGTTCCTAATACCCAGGCTAGTTTAAGTTCTAGAAGCTCTTCGAGCTTATATTGGAATTGGAACCAGTTGATTCAGTATAATAAAACTTTTGGCAAACATGATATAACATTAATGGCGAGTCACGAGGCTCAAGAGTCCAACTATAAGAATTTAACTGGTACAAGATTAGGTTTTGTTTCCAATGATCTTCCTGATTTAAATATTGGTGATCCACAAGGGCAATCTACTACAGGTGGTAGAGGTGATTGGGCTATGGAGTCCTTTTTAGGAAGATTAGTATATAGCTTTAACAATAAATATATTGTTCAGGGAGCAATTAGATCAGACGGGTCTGTGAATTTTGGACCAGAAAATAGATGGGGTACATTTCCGTCCGTTTCGGCCGCATGGAGAATTTCAGAGGAGCCGTTTTTTCAAAGTGTCGGATTCATTAATGAATTAAAATTGAGATTCGAAACCGGAGTTACTGGGAATCAAGGTAGTAGTGCGGGGTTGTATGGCCCATTAGCTTCTGTCACAACTCCTTGGGGATCAGGATTTAGGTTAGATCAATATGGGAATCAGGACCTGAAATGGGAAGAAACGGTCACTAATAATATTGGATTTAACATCAGCATGTTAAACAATAGAATTCAATTAGAAGGTGATCTTTATATAAAAAATACAGAAAACCTCTTACTTTCTAACCCATTGCCATGGTACATGGGAACATCTGGCGAAGGATCAATAAAACCTCCAACAGTAAACATCGGTGCATTAGAAAATAAGGGATACGCTTTTACATTAAATACTATAAACATTGATAATGGAGGTTTCTTTTGGAAGAGCAATTTCAATGTATCGGGATTTAAAACAACTGTAAAGGAATTTTATTCTGATGCTGCAGTGATTAATCGGACGTCATGGTTTATTGAAAGTGGGTCCGCTGATTGGACACAACGTTCTGCTGTAGGGCAGGCTCCATGGTTATTTTTTGGTTATATAGAGGAAGGGCTATTTCAATCTATTGAAGAAATAGAAAGTAGTGCTTTACCTACCGATTCTCAGGGAGAAGAGATTAGTGTTGGTGTAAACTCAGTTTATGTGGGTGATATTAAATATAAAGATGTGAATAAAGACGGTGTAATAGACGAGAGAGATCAAACATACATCGGTAATCCATGGCCAAAAATGACTTTTGGTTTCTCGAATGATTTTAGTTACAAAAATTTTGATTTAAGTATATTGCTAACGGGATCATACGGAAACGATATCTACAACGTAGTTCGGTTTACCAACTCTCAGCCTGGGAATATTAATTTAGGCCGAAATATGCTAAGTTTTACCTATGATTATGCAAGGATAGCTATGGACGAAGAAAACAATCCCTATCTTCTAAATCCTGAAACAAGTGTGCCAAGAATTACAAATTCTACTGCTAATGGTAATAATGAAAGATTTACCGATAAATATGTGGAAGACGGTTCGTACATCAGGATAAAAAATATTCAGTTATCTTATAATTTGCCGGAATCTCTTTTAGGTAGACAAAATGTAGTGAAAGGAGCAAGGTTATCTGTAGGTGTTCAGAATATTGCCACTTTTACCAAATATAAAGGATATGATCCTGAGGTGGGTGCATATGTAGGTAGGGATGTTGACTCAAATAACCAAGCAATTGGTGTGGACTATGGAAGATACCCTATTACTCCAGTATATTC
>CAMPJM010000689.1 GCA_946886805.1 uncultured Flammeovirgaceae bacterium
TCCCTTGCTATCTTTTCATTTTGTACTATGCTATGGCAGGAAATAAAGTTAGGGCTAAGTGAATGTTCACAGTTTAAAGTTTAAGGTTAAAAGTTGTGAAAGTTGAGGGTTCAGGGTTCAGGGTTCAAAGTTCAGGGTTGAAGGTTCGTGGTTAAAATATGACTTGGCAAATTTATAGTAGACGAATAAAAAATAGAGAAACAATAGGCAAGACGTAGAGACAAGGCATGCCTTGTCTCTACGTCTTGCCTACAAAAAGAAATAGGAACTCCCCTGGAAAAGGGGTAGCATTTGATCGCAGTAGACACAATTTCAGTATAGTAGAGACGCGATTAATCGCGTCTGATTAGTCAATTTTCTCATTTCAAATTTCTAATTATATGAGCAATAACCGTAGAGAATTCTTAAAACTAACCGGATTGGCCGGTATTAGTGTAGCCAGTGCAGGTATACTGAACGGGTGTACTACCAAGACGGAAAAACAGCCTGTGTTGGATCCGGTGCAAAAACAATCCGGCAGATCTCATACACAAAAGTTTAATATGAGTGGGTATGCTGCGCCGGCAATGGATTCCGTCCGGATTGGCATTATAGGACTAGGTATGCGCGGTCCCGGAGCCGTAGTACGAATGAGCCACATTGAAGGTGTAGAAATAAATGCGCTATGTGATATAAGGCCGGAAAAAGTGGCGGATGCTCAAAAGCTATTGGAAGCCTCTTCTCACAAGCCCGTAACTTATTCTGGCAAAGAAGACGCTTGGAAGGAACTTTGCGAAAGAAAAGATATTGACCTGGTGTACATTGCTACCCCTTGGGATTTGCACACACCTATGGCCTTGTATGCGATGGAGCAGGGAAAGCATGTTGCCATAGAGGTACCGGCAGCAACCACGGTTGACGAATGTTGGCAATTGGTAGAAACTTCTGAACGCACACGAAAGCATTGCATGATGCTGGAAAATTGTTGTTATGATTTTTTTGAATTGCTTACGTTGAACATGGCCAGACAAGGTTTTTTTGGTGAAATTGTTCATGGGGAAGGTGCTTATCTTCATAATCTGGTTGACCTGAACTTCTCAAAAGATGGCTATTACGAAATGTGGCGGCTTAAAGAAAATTTTCGAAACGGAAACTTGTATCCTACTCATGGACTCGGCCCAATTTGTCAGGTAATGAACATTAACCGGGGGGACCAGATGGATTATCTGGTAGCAGTGTCTAGCAATGACTTCACCATGCATGAAAGAGCTAATGAACTTGCATCCCAAGATCCCTTTTTCAAGGAGTTTGCAAACAAAGATTATCGGGGCAATATGAACACGATGACCATACGCACCAAAAAAGGCAGAACTATTATGATCCAACATGATGTGTCCTCTACCAGGCCTTATTCAAGAATCCACCTGATAAGTGGCACAAAAGGCATTGCCAGAAAATGGCCTGCCAAAAAAATTGCAAACAGCCATGAAAGATGGTTGTCACCCGAGGAATATAGGGCAGTTGAAGAAAGATTCACGCCGGAGATTACCAAAAAGCTAGGAGAAATGGCAAAACAAATAGGAGGTCATGGTGGCATGGACTTTTTGATGGACTGGAGACTAATAGATTGCTTGCGCAACGGGCTGCCCTTAGACCAGGACGTTTATGATGCGGCTTTATGGAGCGCTGTTGCCCCCTTAAGCGAATGGTCTGTAGCCAATCGTTCTACTTCTATCGATGTTCCTGATTTTACTGCCGGCTCATGGAAAGCGAATAAACCTGTAGATATATCTCTTAAGGGCGGAGGAACTACGAAAGTGAAGATGTAGATGTTAGATTTTAGATGTTAGACTTTAGATGTTAGAAAGTGGAAAGTGGAAAGTTGAAAGAGCGGGCATTTGAAATTTGGTAAAATAAAAACAGGAACAAGGGAGCATGCTCCCTTGTTATCGAAGTAAAAAAGGAGCATGCTCCTACTTGATTTTCAATCACTTACTTTTACTTGATCTTTTCAGACTCGGAAAATGCAACCCTTAAATGTGCCTTATTAGCTCACTGCCTATAAATCCTGTTATGTTTAGAGCCTACTTCGAACCTTCACTCGCTTATTACACCAATTTCTCCTACTGAAATCAAGCCTTCGTTTTCATTAACTGAGGATAAGCCTTGGAGCTTTATGTATTGCGCAGTGTACGCGTTGTCAAGCTTTACCTCCTGCTTAATGGGATTGTTTTTGATGTTGGCAAACGAGCCATTGCTTATCACTTTTTGCCAGTTTTTGCCGTCCTCACTTATATAAAAGTTATATCGGTAAATCGTGCCGCTGCTTCTATTATCCTGCCGGGGAGTATAACTAAAACCGCTTAACTTAACTGGCTCTCCCATATTTATAGCCAGCTCCTGCGGGGGGCTAGCGCTATTTTCTTTTGTACCAGCAAGCCAATAAGTTTGAGGATCGGAGTCGATGGCCTTTGAAGCCTCAAAACCTTGTGTTTCATTACTTACTGCTACTATGCTCCATTTTACAGGAGATAAATCAAAATCTACCGTTACTGTTTCACTCGACTTCGTGCCATTATTGATAAAAGCCCTGGCCTTGACAGTGCCTCCTCCGGCAAATTCAAAGGGACTGGTATAAGGCTTCGATTCCATGCCCGGCTCCTGGCCATCGGTGGTATAGGTTATAATTGGATCCGGGCTCTCGCTTTTAATATGCACAGATCCATCTTTATCCCTGGAAATTTCGGGGATAGCCAGCATTTCCCGTGCGCTATACACCTGAAACTCCGAAAGCACCGGACAAGCCTTTGCCTCCAGAATATTTACCCTCACTTTAGAAGTTTTGATAGTGGGAAAGGTTAAAATGCGCTTATAGCCGATCGTTGTTTGTTTGTCAAGCTGCTTAAACTCCTGACCGTCCCATATTTCGACCTCAAAAGAAGCTACCCGCTGGCCTAAGGGGATATATTCCTGCAATAAGATGCGGTTTATTTCAGTAGGTTCTCCAAGCTCCAGTGTGAAAGAAACCTGCGTTACCGAATCATCCGCTGCCCAGTAGGTATCATAATTATTATCTACAAGATGCGCGGCACTGAAACCTTCTGCTTCTCCACGGGTGTTGGAAGCAGTCACTTTTTTGCCTTTCGCTAAATT
>CAMPJM010000690.1 GCA_946886805.1 uncultured Flammeovirgaceae bacterium
GAAACATCCTGGGAAATTTGCTTGTTCCTTCGCCGTTCCCAATGAATGCACCGCTTGCGGGCAGCAGCATTTTTGGGAAGCTTTGATGAAGCTCAAACTTCAATTTATGTTGAAACTAACCAAGATGCTTCCCCGTATCAAAGTACGGGGCAAGCTGTTCCTCAGCATGACAAAAAGGTACGGTTCAGCTTCAATTTGTCATGCTGACGATAGGGGCTTGCCCCGCACTTGTTGCGGGGAAGCATCCTGGGATATTTGTTTGTTCTATTGTCGTTCCCAATAAATGCACCGCTTAAAAGCAGCAGCGTTTTTGGGAAGCTTTGATATAGCTCTGGCTTTAATATATGTTGAAACTAACCAAGATGCTTCGTTCCTCTGCATGACAAAAGCTATGTTTTCACCATTTCAAATCCTCTTTGTTTAAAAAAGCTGCTATTCCTCTTTTGCAATCAGCGGTGTTTCTTGCCTTTGCATTCATTTCGGCGGCATAATTGGTTGCCTCTTGTAGGTCCATACTTTGAATTTCGGCTATCATTTTTTTGGTAAGGGCCATAGATTGACCGCTATTATTGGCACATAAATTAAGAGCAAAATCACGAACAATTTTTTCCAGCTCCTCGGGCTTTGCAATTTTATTAACCAAACCGATTTGCAGCGCTTTTTCTGCTTTTATCCATTCTCCGGTAAGTAAAAGCTCTTTTGCCCTTCCCTCCCCTATTCGTCGCAACAAAAAAACCTTTACAATAGCAGGAACAAAACCAATCTTAACTTCGGTGTATCCAAACCCGGCCTCAGGAACTGTATACACGAAGTCACAAACTGTTGCCAATCCACAACCTCCAGCAATTGCATGTCCGTGCACCTGAGCAATTACAACCTTCGGATTGGTATAAATAGCTAAATATAGGTCTTTTAGGTTATTAGAATCTACCAAATTGTCTTCGTAACTGTTTCTTTGGAGTTCCTGCAAATACTCCAAATCCGCACCAGCACAGAAAACCTTACCATTGCCTTTTAAAATTATCACTTTGGCTTCTTCGTCATTGGCAGCTCTCAGGAAAGCCTCATGTAAAGCTGCTACCATAGCGCCGTTCAATGCGTTTCTCTTTTCTGCACGGTTTAGCGTAATGGTTGCTATGCGGTCCGAGACATTATATTCTACTAAACTCATAGTTTTATTTATTCAAAATTGCCTGGTAAATATTTTAAATCATCCACAGTCTTTTCCTTTAGATGGACTATTAAAGCCCCTTCCTTTTTCGGGCTTACCACATTCATTTTTTCTTCTTTAGCCGCTCTCTCCAACTTATTAATTACTTTATAGGAATTGGAGTTACCCAAAATCAACTTTTTAAATTTTAAGCTAGCAGGTAATTCCTTTAAATTTTCCACTGCATTCTCCTCCAAAATTAAAAAATCAACACAGATCACCATATTTAGTTGCCACTCATTTTTAAGAGATTTGTTGATAATCATAATTTTTTTACCGTTCCAGGCCAAAACCAATCCATATTCGAAAGACTGCGATTCAATGCCCTCCTTTTGAACTAAAACAGAATCTGTTACTGGATTGCTATCTGCTCCTCTTACCATCAACGATGGTTTGATATTGTACTCAAAATCTTCCTTCTCTATATCCCCTCCGCCTGTAACGTATAAATTACTAAAATTTCCGTCAAAAAACCCTATTATTCCCGTTTGTTTTGTCCTGTAGTAAACTATTGATTTGTCATTTGTTGTACTCCAATGATGGGTTATAAATATTGTTTGAAAACAAATAAATAAAAAGGCAACAAATATAAGAACGTAAAACTTCCTGATGCTTATAAACCAAAGAATCCCGATTAAAATAGCAAATAACAGCATCACCTGCACGCCATCGATGTACAAACCGTCTAACTTGCTATTGGGCAAATTTTCAATAAAATACACGAATTTATTCGCATACACCACCAATGCTTCCAAAACATCGCCGATCAATGGGCCAATAAAAGGCACAAAGTGAAAAGCAAGCAGACAAATCCCTAATGCCAACATTAGAAACGATGCCGGAATGATAACGAGGTTGGCAACCAAAAAATATAATGGAAATTGGTGAAAATAGAAGATGCTCAAAGGTAAAACAGCTATTTGCGCAGCAAGGGAAACACACGTCGATTTCCAGATTGCATCTAACAACCTATATTCTACATTTAAAATATTGTAGAACTTTGAATATAGAAATATTATGCCCAGAACGGCTATATAGGAGAGTTGAAATCCCACAGACATAATAAAAAAAGGGTTATAACACAGCAGAAAAAAAGCCGAAGCGGCAATTGCGTTGTAGATATTGTTATTTTTCCCAAATGCTTTCGCAATTATGAGACTGGAAAACATGGTTACCGCCCTCAAAACCGAAGGTGACAAACCCGTTATAAATGCGTAAGCCCAAAGCACCGCAATGCAAATAGCCGCAAAGACCCATCGGTAATTTCCCTTATTGAGCCAACTCAATGTAAATAAAAGAATAGAATAAATTATAGCCACATGCAAGCCGGAAACCGCCAGGATGTGCATGACGCCCGCAGTAGAATAAGCATCCTGAATATTGTTTTCGAGGTCATCTTTATGGCCTAAAACGAGCGACAATATTATACTTTCCGCTTCTGCATTCTCAATGTTATCGCTTATTATTTTTGCCAATTTTTGTTGAGCATCAAGCGCAGAGCCGTAAAAGCTAAAATTACTACCCTCCTTATAAAGTTTAATATCTTCAAATGAGAGAAAGGCATTATGAAAAATGTTTTGATACCTTAAATACGCTCTATAATCGAAAACATCAGGGTTTAAGGGCTTTTGAATCCGCCGCAAAGTGCCTTTAAAAAGAGCCAAGTCACCATAGGAGAAAGTAGAATCGGTTAATATAGAATCCTTTTTTATGTACAATAACACTCTTCCACTTGATGGTGTCCAGGACTTATTTTGCAAAACAGCTTCTATATTCACTAAAGTACCGATCGAATTTTCCTTTTCTTCTAAAGGAGCTAATAGCCGAGCTTGAAATATTTCATAATTTTGCTCTTTTGGCTCTTGCAAATGCAGGACATGATCTGTGTTATTTTTTTCGTCAAAAAGAG
>CAMPJM010000691.1 GCA_946886805.1 uncultured Flammeovirgaceae bacterium
GTGATTAAGGTGATCTCCCTTCGCTTTGCGGAATCATCTGCTTTACAATTAAATTCCAAAATGGTGCGATTAAGATTGGAAACCTTTTAATATAAAAGCACTTTATGGAAAGTTGTATGATGATGAAGTTTATATTTTAAAAAGTGCTAACAAAACTATTGCTTATTGATGGTTTGCCTTTAATTACCAGCATCAGAAATAATATGAAGAACTCTTTGATGGAGTTAAAGAATAAAATGGTGTCGAGAAAAAAATGCGCTGTAAAAGAAACAGTTAAAATGAACTAAAAAAACATGCGCTAATAGAGCGTTCGGGGCACGGTCATTTGCCAACTTTCTCTATTTTAACCGAACTCAGACAACCGCGTCAGTCTTACGCAATTTCGGATATCCCAACAGCCCTTGCGGCTCCCGAATACCTGTCTCTTCTAGTAAATAAAGGCACTGCCAAACCTGTGTTTTATGTTTTTTTAGATTATCAGATTTTCTTACCTCGTGGACGTTCTGCTTTTCACAAAAATTCTCAAAAATTCAAAACTTTTGAGAAGTTTATCATTTTAAGCTACTAAAGCTGCAATCAATTTCTCCCGTTTATTCTTGTTTCGCTTTGCTTCCGACACTACATCTCTTACTTCCATTATTACGCTGATATCAATCTTAAAAAACAATTCAGCATTCTCATTCAAGTGCGAAGGAATCTCCAGCTCTGACAGCATTTTTCTATACCCATAGGCGGCAGTAAGGTCATTTCGATTCATATAATAAAGGCACATCAGCGTGTTGAAAGAGATCAATTCACTAATATGAAATACGTCTCGTTTTGGGAATGCCAGACTTAAATGCAGCTGCTTATCAAAAACATTGGGAACTTCATCTATTTTACCCTCGCCAATAAGCAGCTCTGCATAAGAAAGCTTACCGAAAAGATATTCTGGAAAAATGTTTACTAAATTCCGTACTGCTTCTTTTTCCTTTTTTTCGTCTTTTAAATTTCTGTATACATTGATGAGGTAATTATGGAAAATAGGATTTTCAGGCCATTTTTCTATTGCATCGTATACCCGTGACAAAATCTGGCGTAAATCTTCGGTTGAATTTTCTTTAAAATTTAGGTCTTCGTATATTTCTTGCATCTCGGTGCCCTCTTCTTCTGTTTCCGTACCTGGGATTGGCTCATACGTAATGGGTATATTTTGGACGTTAAATTCCGGATCCGAAAGCTCTTGTCCCGCTATAGTCTTTTCAAATATATAAAACGACTCCCATCTTCTAAGCACAAGGTCATCCAGGTGTGTTTCTTGAATAAATTCCTCCCAATCATTTTCAGTATATGTCGTAAGCTTAACATACTCTTCCTCTTCCGCATCGTCCTCGTCATTATAATCTTCGTAATCATCATAAGCATCATAATCATCGTAGTTATTGCTATCATCGTCAGGATCCTTCAAAAAAACAACCTCAAAATTGCCCTTGCCCGCATGTTTTTCTAGCTTACTTATATAAAAAGGCAACTTTGAATTATCAGACGTAACAACTAATTGCGGCTTTCCGTCAACACCAAACTCAAATTCTATTAAAGGTATTTCCTCTGTATCTTCCTCCAGCATCATCTTTGCCTCCCTAAAATCTGAAACAGGAGAAAATCCATAATCTTCTGCAAAAGCAATGGCACCATAAATAATATTGTGGGCTGTCGCATATTCAGCCTGCTCCACTTTAAGATTTTCTTCAAGTTTGTCTAAAAATTCCTGATATTCAAAGCTGAAAACATTCACTCTGTACCAAGCATCCTTAACTCCTAAGCAATAAAGGTCTACTAAATAAGAGGCCAAAGAAATATTTCCATTAACATGCCTTCTGCTTACTACAATATGGGCTAACCCGGAAACTTCCCAGTCACTGCTGACCAGACACTCATGAATTGGCAATTTCCTTGCCCTACCGCTCCTCATGTAGGCAGCGTCCGAAATTTTCGTTTGAACTTGTTTTTGCTTCTTATTCTTCTTTTTGGCCATACCGTTAAATTAAAAGCATGCGGTAAATTTCTGAAAAAAAACTTGATTTATTATACTTACTCACCTGAAATGGCATTAAAGAATTTTGTCATTTAGGAACCTAAGAGGAACGGGGTAAATATCCGAAATCTTTCATTTAACTACCAAATAGGCCTGCCAAACTCCTACATTATAGATCAACATCCCTTATCTTCGGTTCATTCGTCGAGAATTGTCGACCTTTCGATGCTGAAGTGTTGCTGTTGCTAACAACTATTGTGTTGAAAAGGACTTTAAATGTCCACTAAAATTTCATTTATATCAGCCATCTCCTCCTTTGTAAACGCTTCCGAATCCCACTCCTCATCTTCATCCAACATTAGCCATTCCCGGATTTCATCATATTCAGGGTCGTCAGAATTCTTAACTATTTCTTTTAACCTTTCGTAACCAAAAGGTCCGCCACAGTCTTCTGGCGGACAAGCACCTTTTCCGTCTAGGCATGTTGCCTTGAGCTTTTTTTCGTCAATTACATCTTCTAAGGTGATTGTATGAATCCAGTCATCACCGAAATCGTAGATATAGATAAACTTCTGTCCTTTTTTGGAAAAGACTTCTGTTAGTTTCACTTCATCGGCTTTTATGCCATCTTCATCGTGAGGGTGTACAATCGTGTCATCAGAACCATAGCCTTTGGAAGAGAATTGATATAAATGATAATCTTCCCAGCCAAAGACGTACTGTATTACCTCATGAAGTTGCATGAAATTAAACTGTGCAGGCACTGTTACCCTTCGCCAAACAGGCGGATCAGAAATATCTTGTAATTGTATTTTAAATTGGTAAAGCATGGTGGGGGGTTGTAACTAATATGAAGAATTTATCAATACCTTCATGAAGGTAAAGACTTTACTTTCTATATTTTAAAGATAACTATATTCTAAGAATTATTAAGACCACTAAATAAAATAAAATTTATATTAACTGGTTCAAAATCCCTAACTCGATTCCTTTATTAAAACAATATGAATCAGCATTAATCAAATATAAATCAAAATGATGTTTTAACTCGCAAAAACCTGATAAGTAAGCTATAAAAAAACTATTTGGAATTGAAATTTTAT
>CAMPJM010000692.1 GCA_946886805.1 uncultured Flammeovirgaceae bacterium
CTTAAATCAGCTAATAAATGGTTCGAGTTTTGTACCAGCGGGATCACTTTAAGCCCTTCTAATGTAAGTTAGAGGGGCTTTTTTTATGTAGTGTAACAGAATAATAACGATTTTACCTAATTTGAGGTGCAAATCCGGGATCAAGCGGAAAAATTGGGGAGTAAATGTCGGATATTATTTATTAGCTGAAATAAGATGTCCCTAATCACAGGTAAATTAAAAGGATCCCTTACTGGGAAGGTGCTTCTATTTATGAGTCTACTTAAGGAATCATTCAACCTTGTTACAGCTTTACTGTAGCCTAAATAACTGAAAAATAACCATAACACACGTTCCCGGACCTGTTCTCCGAATCGAGTCCGGAGTCTTCGGGCCGGGACCCCTCAAAGCTACAGCCATGACCTTCCTTTTTCGGTCTTTGAAAATGCTCTCCCCCCAGAAATATTGCTTGAGCCCAAATCCATCAAAAGTTAATTTTTCCGGGAATTGAACTAATCATCTTAGCATCTGAGTTGCTCCCTCTGCTAATAGAAAATTATATCCATAAAAGATCGTTTAATGGAAAAAATTACCTAATTAAGTTGGAATCACTAGATTTAATGGAAAAAATTCTTCCTTCGCACATTCATGAAATCCTTTTTGCCTCCTCCGATCGCGCTGAGTCGAGAAAGATTTCTGCTCTTTTGAAAAAGGGAAATACGCAAGATAGCACCCCGAATCTATTCTTCGAACTTAATCAGGCGAGCCAGCGACAATAATTAGAAGGAACTGGGCACACAGCACACATAGTAGCTTTATATCAACCAGTAAATAGTTCGAGTTTTGAATGGGATCACTGCTAAAGCCTCAGTGACGCACTTAGGCTTTTTTTATTTCCAAAAGTTTAAAAATGGATTTCCCGAATTCTTGCTTGATCCATAAAAAGCGGATCAAGCGCGATTTCTGGTGGAGGCTTGTGTTATACTGTATTATCTGCTACTAATGATTCGGCTAAAGCCAAATCTACGCAGGCCATCCATAGATGCACCCTGGGTAAATTTGACTTTTGCAGAGCCATTCATTGGGCGTAGTCGAATTATTAATTGTTTGCTAATAAAAAGCGTCTCAAGCCGACATTTCCAGTAAATATGGTTGCCAAATAGAACTTGCTGATGTTCGTTGTATTTACTCGTTTGTGGTTTGCAAACATATTAGGATCAAGTACAGCTGCTTTGCAGATTAGATAGCGGGAATTACCATACAGCCTTCCATGCCTTAAATTCCTTGGGGCTATACCTGTACCGTATTTTTTGTCGCAATACTATTGAATGCGACTTTTATGGGTTCGTTCTGTCGCAATTCTTAATATTGCGACAGCTTCTTGTCGCAATATGTTTGCAATGTAACGAATCGCGACACATAAGCTTTTAAGAACACTCGTTAATCAAATATCTGGTTTGGAGGCCAAGTGCTGAATTTTATTGATCGATTTAGTCCTTTCAAGCTAAGCACCAACTTTCCCCCTTGCTCCCCAATAAATCCCTACCTCTAAAGGAGGCTTTTCCGCTTTTCAAAAGTCTGCTCAAAATGAAAAATATAAGGACATAAGAAGCAATAATAAAAGGAAAAGGTATTCTTTCAGTCCGACTTATTTTTTATCTTGTAAACAGACGTTTAGCCTACTAACTCAACAGGAAGATGAGAAAATATAACATTGGGTCTATTATATCAGTAGATCTTACCGCACCGGAGGCTGACTCTCTTGAAGACTTTTATAGAGAAGTGATCGGGTGGGAGTCTGAAGAATTGCTGATGAAAGATGGTGAAGAAGCTTATCCAGATTACATCATGAAAGATGGCCAAGGCAATTGGGTGGGTGGCGTATGCCATGCCAGAGGAGTTAATAAAGGAATACCTCCCGTATGGATCGTTTACATAAATGTTGCTGATATTTCTGAAAGTATCAGGAAATGCAAAGAATTAGGGGGCAAAATAATTAAGGAATCCAGAAACAAAGAAGGAATATTGCACTATGCCATGATTCAGGATCCTGCTGGTGCCATAATGGCCATAACAAAAGAAGCGTGACCCATCATCAAGTGAAATAAGAGGCACTTTGAATGGAATTGACCGCCCACTTTTTTACATCAGGCATGATTTTCGGAGATTGCTGCGGAAATTCTGACTCCTCATTCTGGGAAATAATGGCCGCTCCTCTAGATGTAGTGGTTGTGGAGCATTTTTATGGTTTCAATCATTCGTTTATTTTGAATAGCTCTGTTGCCATTCTTTCAATTTCATTCTTCTTGAATAATTTTTGAAGCCAGTTGGAAGGAATGCCACCCACTCCATAAAAAGCGCCGGCAATCTGACCATAAATAGCTCCAACGGTATCCGCATCATTCCCTAAATTGACAGCTTTTAGCGCTCCTTCTTTGAAGCTGTCAGTGTGGTAGAAAGCCCATAGCGCTGCTTCAAGTGATTTGACTACATAGCCAGAGGAAACAATTTCTGGTGGCGACTTTCTTTTAAAAGATCCCTGAATTATTTCGAGTATTTCATGATCGATTGCATTGCCAAATACCTGCTCCTGGATTAGATTACTTAAAATATTGCCCTTTTCTTCACCGTTAAAAGCCTTTAACAGCAAATAGGCAAAGTACCTGCAAGCATCTATGGCTTGAGGCGCTGAATGGGTGGTTTTAGAACTTATTCCACTTTTGCTGATGGCTTCAGCGAGATCCGTCCGAAAGAACATAGGTATTGGAGCGAGCCGCATAAGAGACCCATTTCCTGCGGTATTTCTGTTAATGGCTCCGCATATTGGTTGACCGCTTTCTGAAAACTCAAGTAGCGCATCGCGGGTGGTATTTCCAATGTCTACGCATTGGCCGGGAACGCTGCTCATATATCCATCCTTGTACCAGGATAAATATTTTTCCATCTGGTCGAAAGTGTTAAAGCCATTTTTTTCTAGTAGGCTGGCTGCTAAGCACAAGGCCATTGAAGTATCATCAGTCCATTTGCCGGCTTCCAGTTCAAAGGGACCACCACCCACCATATCAGTAATGGGCATGAATTCCCCTGGCCGCGCAAACTCTAAAGTTGTGCCTAAAGCGTCGCCAA
>CAMPJM010000693.1 GCA_946886805.1 uncultured Flammeovirgaceae bacterium
GAATTTATGTTTTTCCTTCCGGCAACGCTTATTATTACTTTGTTGGCATCCTTGCTGGTCGCATACGTGATGAACCCTGTCTTTGCGGTAGATTTTATGAAACCTGACAATGAAGGCGAGGGAAAATCTAAAATCACCAAAAGCTTCATTATAGTTTCAATAGTTTTCTTTGCCCTTGCATTGATATTTTATGTATCCGGTTTATTTGGAATGGGTAATTTAGTAGTGACCATGTATCTGATTTACCTGTTAAATAAGTTTGTGCTGGTAAAAATGATAAAATACTTCCAAGAAGTTATATGGCCACGTTTTCAAAGAGGTTATGAAAAATTATTGACTTGGGCTTTGTATAGGTGGAGACCTGTATTTCTTCTGATAGGAACATTTTTTCTTTTGGTCTTTTCAATAGTGTTGCTTGGAATTATACAGCCGAAGGTAGAGTTTTTTCCTACGGCCGATCCTAATTTTATATATGCTTATATCAACCTGCCCGTTGGTACGGATCAGGCCTATACTAACGAGATCACCAAGGTAGTAGAAAATAGAGTACGTAGTGTGGTAGGGGATGACAATCCTATCGTAGAGTCGATCATTGCTAATGCTGGCGGGGTTGGAGTTAATGATCCAAGCGAAGGCTTTGATTTGGGAATGAATCCACACAAAGGTAAAATCACCGTGGCATTTGTTCCGTTCGGCGAAAGAGATGGTAAAAGCACCGTCGTC
Organism: uncultured Flammeovirgaceae bacterium; assembly: GCA_946886805.1. Next base: position 724 of record CAMPJM010000693.1, read on the forward strand.
TACCTGGATAAAATTCGCGAGGCCGTAAAAGGCATTCCCGGAGCCCAGATCACAGTCGATCAGGAGCAAGGCGGACCTCCGGTAGGAAAACCGATAAATGTTGAAATTACGGGCGACGATTATACTCAGTTAATAGAGATCTCGGAGAAATTTGAAAGATATATTGACTCGCTTCAAATTGCCGGGATTGAAGAACTTAAATCGGATGTATCAAAAGATAAACCAGAGATAGTAGTAGAAATTGACCGCAAAGTGGCTAATGCAGAAGGGATATCAACCGGTCAAATTTTAAGAGAGGTAAGGTTTGCTTTATTAGGTATAGAAGTGTCAGATTTTAAAGACGTAGAGGATGATTATCCTATTGTCCTTCGTTATAAATATGAACAAAGGAATGATATTCAGACTTTGATGAACTCAAAGATTACCTATAGGGACATGAACATGGGAGGTGCTATCCGTCAGGTACCTTTGTCTTCACTTGCCGACATTAAATATTCCTCGACTTACGGAGGTATAAAAAGGAAAGATCAAAAAAGAATTGTTTCCCTATATTCCAATGTATTAACAGGTTTTACTCCTAATGAAGTAGTTGCTCAAATTCAGGAAGCGGCCAACGACTTTCCTACTCCTGATGGTGTTTCCATAGCACTGACAGGTGAACAGGAAGATCAGAAGGAGACAAGTGATTTTCTAATGTTGGCTTTACTTGTATCAACCGGAATGATCTTGATAATTCTTGTTGCGCAATTCAATTCTTTAGGAAAACCATTACTTATCCTTACTGAGATTGTTTTCAGTGTGATTGGGGTACTATTGGGTTTTGCAATTTTTAATATGACTTTTTCTGTTCTTATGACCGGGGTAGGTATTGTGGCACTTGCAGGGATAGTTGTTAGAAATGGTATTTTGCTTGTGGAATTTACTGATGAGCTTTTGGATCGGGGGCTTCCACTGAGGGAGGCGGTAGTTCAGGCAGGAAAAATAAGGATGACACCCGTATTACTTACCGCTACTGCTACCATGCTTGGCTTGATTCCACTTGCCGTAGGTTTGAATATGGATTTTGTGACTTTGTTCACCGAATTTAATCCTCACCTTTATTTTGGTGGAGATAACGTTGCATTTTGGGGGCCATTATCCTGGACTATTATTTTTGGTCTGGCATTTGCAACTTTTTTAACACTGATTCTCGTTCCTTGTATGTATTTACTTCTTGAAAGAGGGAGAGAGAAAATTTATGGAGGTAAGCGTACATCCATAGAAGAGATTAAAAAGGAAGAAGCTAAATATGAAGAAGTGGATGTGTTTTAAGGAGACGTTGTTTTTTAAGCCAACCTTTTGGTGCATCAGAGTTTGATTTCGAATTTAGAACGTAAAACTATAAAAAGCAGGCTCCTTAACTGGGACTGCTTTTTATTTTAATAATTATGAACAAAATAGTGATGGTATTTATTTTTGCCCTCTTTTTCTTGGCAATAGACTTGTATGTTTTTCAGGCTATAAAAACAGTAATTTCCGATTGGAAACAAGAAGTAAAGAATGGCATAAGCATTGTGTTTTGGGGATTTACCTTTTTGTCTGTTATCAGTCTGTTTATCTATCATTTCGGTGATCCTGATAAGGTAGGTCGTGTATGGCGGAATTTTATAATGGTGATGCTGTTTGTGAATTACTTTTCCAAGATATTTGCTGTTTTAGTCTTGTTTATCGATGATTTGATCAGAGGAGGCAAATGGATTTTGAGCCAGTTTTCTAATAATTCCATGAGTACTGAACCAGAAACAGTCACGAAGAACGAGAATGGTATTTCCAGATCGGAATTCCTGACCAGGTCAGCAATAATTGCTGCTACGGTTCCGGCAGTTACCATGGGGTATGGAATATTGTCAGGAGCACACGATTACAGGGTGAGAAAAACGATCGTTAAACTTCCAAATCTTCCAGCAGCTTTTGATGGGATAAAAATAGGTCAGCTTTCTGATATTCATAGTGGAAGTTTTTTTAATAAAACTGCGGTAAAAGGTGGGATAGAGATGTTTTTAAAAGAAAAGCCTGATGCGGTTTTTTTTACAGGCGATCTCGTAAATAATACTGCTGATGAAGTGAAGGAATACTTTAATATTTTCAATAAGCTCAAAGCACCTTTCGGGGTTTACTCCACTTTAGGAAACCACGATTATGGGGATTATTACAACTGGTCATCGCAGAGGGCAAAAGTTCAGAATCTGGAGGATTTAAAAGAAGCCCACAGATTGATGGGTTGGAACCTGTTGATGAACGAAAACCAACAAATAAAATTGAATGGTGATTCAATTGCTGTAATTGGGGTTGAAAATTGGGGCAAAGGCGGATTTGTGAAGCATGGAAGACTTGATATGGC
>CAMPJM010000694.1 GCA_946886805.1 uncultured Flammeovirgaceae bacterium
GTTTCTACATGGTGTAGAAATATTAAACAACCATCTTATGGTACTTTGTATGAAATAGCAAAGTTTTTAAATGTGGAGATAGGAGACTTATTTACCCGTGTAAAGGATATAAAAGAATTTGACTTCTAAAATTAAGAAAGTGAATCGATTTTTTCCTGACAAAGCTCTTTTACTACTTCCTTAAGAAGGTAAACTCTATTTAGAAGAATAGAAAATTCTTCTTCGGTTATTTTATAATCATCTTTATATCGTGCATCTATGTAGCCTTTTTTCAACAAGTCAAAAAAGCGTTTTTCCTGTTGATCTTCTGTAGGATATGGAAAAATAGATGCAAGTTCAACTGAGAATCGTTTTGTATGCCGCCTCAACTTGTGAAGGTTGTGCGTTTTAGTTTTATAACCTGTAAAAACCAAAATTACTGCATTATAAAATCGTTCTGCCGATTGATGCAATATAAAGGCCGCCGCGTTAAGAGTTTTATTTTTGGAAAGGGAATCACGAAAAGCAAATTCGGCATAATTTAAAAATTGTTCTCCGCTTGTATACCATTTATCAAAATCTCTTTGGGCAATTGCCCTTGTTTCTGAAAAACTTAATTTTCTTGGCTTTTCAAAAGGCACGTTCTCAGCATCATAAAGCAGAATACCTTCTTTGTATATATCAGAAAAAAAATATTGTCCTTCTGAAAGGGCCTGGTTTATATAATCAATATCGTGTATAATAGCATTTACCGGTTCGCGAAAATGGCAACGGTTTTCTATCATGTCCTGCACCACATCTGACTGAAGTTTCTCACCCGATTTTACAACCACTAGGAAGTCGTAGTCGCTTACATATTCAAAGGTAATGTGCCCTTCTGTATACCGGTCTTCTACCCAATTACCTGTAGCATAGCTTCCAAACAAGATAATTTTCTCAGAATCCACCACCTCTTTGATGATCCTGGTGATCTTATCTATTTGCTCTTGTTTATGTTGAGGAAGATGTGATAAAGAGGTTTTCATGCGTGTAAGATAATAAAAAGTGGGGAGAAATGGCTTTAGAAGTTCGGTAATGTTTTAAAAGGGGATTTATTGTTTTGTGCAAAGAATTGTTTATTTTCATTAGTGCCCACATCATAAATTTTAAATTTTCAATAGATAGCTCAGAGCAAGCAGGAAGGAGCTTCTTATAAAAAAGGATATGAGTAGTAAGATCGTTAGGAGAAAACAGAGTAAAATGCTAAATACTTTTTGGAAGCTTCCCTTTGTCTAATTGGATATTTGGGGAATTGGTTTTATGTTTGATAAGCTTTAAAGAAGATTTGTTTTTAACTTTATCACGACCTAATCTTCTTTCAAGGAAAAAATAAACGACAATGTTTCGCATAACCCGATATTTAGGGGCAAAAGAGGCATGTCTATTATCCAAACGTCAGTCAGGATTATAAATGTCATGCATGAATATATTCATTGATACATCGGTACTTTATCCTAATCCTTTTTGGAAAGGTAATTTTAACTCAAGGCTGTTAGACGTTGTAAGAAATGATCGTGCGAATTTATTTATAAGTGAAGTCGTTTTAAAAGAGCTGAAACATAATTTCGAGAAAAATCTGAATAAAGAACTATTTGATCTTAAAAAGATTAATTCCTCCTTATCGAGTAACTTAAGACGGTTTAAACCATATGAATTGCTAAACAAAGAAAAATGTCTAATTGATTTTGATAGATTTTATGAAGAACTCGAAAAGTATAATAGAGTTAAAATTCTTAAATGTTCAGATGATTTACTCAAACCTGTATTAGACAGAGCAATAAAGCGTAAAAAACCTTTTACAGATAAAAAAACCGAATTAAAAGATGCATTAATTTGGTTAACTTATGCAAATTATGTTAACGAAAACGAGTTAGATAATTGCTTCTTACTAACTAAAAACTGTAATGATTTTTGTGATTTAGAAAAGTTAAAAAAGAACGAATTTGAGATTCATTCAGATTTAAAAAAGGATTGTGACAAATTTACAATATTCACCAATATCAAGGATTTCTATCAAGCTAATTCTGCTTATTTGGACAAACCCCAAAAGGAATTAGAAGAATGGTTTGAAAGTATTGACTTTAATGACGAATATGTTTTTGAGCTGCTGAGGGAAAATGAAGGTACATTAATAGAGGATAAGATTTACGACTTATCGGATAAAATTAATCCTGATAATTTGTTTGAAGACGGTTATTTGGTATCAATGGGTGGGTATCTTGACATTGATGGGATAGAATGGTATGAATGTAAAGATACAGAGATAGAAATAGTAAGTGATTATGCCATTATCTCAGGTATTCTATCGATGAGTGCAGAAGTTGAAGGTTACAGCTATAACTCAGTAAGAGATACAGGAGAGGATAAAGTTCAATTTATTGGTTCAAGTGAAGTTGGAGTAGAATTATATTTTACTTTCACAGTTGAGAAAAATGGAGCACCTGAGAATTTTGAAATTTCTGATGTAGTAACTGTCTAAAAAATGGCCATAATCGTAGGTAAAGGAGGATTTCACTGCATATAGCTTTTGGTGGAAAAGATGCTAAATTCAAGCTTTTGGCTTAAATCAAGTTCATCTGGATGAGAAGATTTGTGCTTTGAAAATCGCCACAAGCCATATGCTAACTTTATGGCCAAGCTAAATAACCGACAATGGAAGAATCTGAAATAAAATATAAAACACCAAATTATTGTCCGACTTGTAATTCTATTGTTGAAACCGGAGTGATTTTTTCCTATACATACGACGTGACTTATGCAGATGAATTGCAAAATGAAGGAACGGCAATTATATTGAGTAAATGTCTGAATTGTGGAAGACCTTTTCTTACAGAAGAACAATTTCAAAATATTGAAGAGCATTCTTGGACAAACAATAAAATTCATCTTTATCCTTTATCAGATAATGAAGCATTAAAGAACGCACCAGAAATAGTAATCCATCCTTATAAAGAAGCTATGAAATGCTATCGTGCTCAAGCATATGATGCATGTGTCATAATGTGTAGAAAAGGTATTGAAGCAATATGCAAAGATAAAGGTGAGACAAAAGGAAATCTTGCAGAAAAATTAAAGAACCT
>CAMPJM010000695.1 GCA_946886805.1 uncultured Flammeovirgaceae bacterium
GAAAAAAGATGCGGAATACGACGAAAGTTATCAGTGGTCGTAAAGGGCTTCGGGTAATGATGAGGCTAAGCCTTCTTTTGGTCTTTTTGCAGGGCAAAAAAAAGGCGGAGCATAATCGCTCCGCGCTAGATAGACTTCGGTTCAACGAATCGACTGAAGCCTTCTTTTGGTCGACACAAAACTACTAAAAAGAAGAATAAATATGAAATAAAATTAGGTTTTAACCATAGTATCTAAAGGGGACTTTAGAGCAGTGGTGAGGATATTGAGAAGAGTAACCAAATAAAGATTCCCGAATGAATTTAATTGAAAAGGGTGCTACTGCTCCAAAGCTGTATTAGGTATACACGTCATCCTGATTTGTGTGTTTGGCAGGGCCAAAAATTAATTCTCGCGATGACGAGGTGGTATTGGCATCCTTTTCCTATCAAACAAACCCAATATGTAGCGTCAACGGTACCGGGCGTCCTTAAAGTGGGATATTCCATTGAATTGATGGTAAAACCATTAAAATACCCTACTCATAATTTACACCCACTCTTATCGCTTTTAACCCATTTATTCCTTGTAAATCCTCCAGCTCCAGATCTTCGAGTGTACTATCCAAAACCTTCATCTCCTGTAGGTAATGAATGTGTTCACGATAGTCCGCAACATCCTGCCTATTCAAGTACACAATGGCTATTTTTCCCGGCTGCGTCAGTCTTTCTGTAGTACCGCTTATAAGGACTTTATCAATGCGCTTTTTGATCATTTGATACCTGATGCTGTAATCACCTACCACATCAAACCTTCTTTCGTCATTTCTAAAACTGATATCAATGGTTTTGCCATGAGCAAAAATAAGTTGTGTAGTCTGCAGTGCTATGGGCATCTCAGGTAGTAAAGCATGGGTCATTTTGGTCATAAACGCCATAGATTTAAGCTGCCATAGACTTATGTTCTTAACATAAAAATCACTAAAAGCTTTATCGGGGGCTATGGATTGACCCATATAAATATCATACTCAATACCGTCGGACTTGAACTTCTCGAAGTAACAGGGAAATACACTTTGCATTTCATTTTTCTCCAGCTCCAAATAGTGGCTAATGGTTAGGTTTATCAATTGAACAGACATTTCAAATGCCCGTTTATTTCGAAATGCTTCGCCATCTTTCTCGTCAATTGCCAGTAGGTATTTATTAATAAGCTCCTCAAGATTCTTGTGGGTCTTCATTAAATGGTGGAGAAAAGGAACAGCGTCATAGCTTAAGTAATTGTTCAGATGGCTTTCTTCGTTGGCGTTCAAAGAGTTTTCTGCATGAACAAGCTTTGACCAATTGTTGCATTTGTGTATCATTTCATCCAGCAAAGGAGAAGGATTTATTTGTTTAATGTCATTAAATGTTTCAAACAAAAGAGCCAATTGATTTTGAAGATCCGCTTTTACCGCTGCATTTCTTCCCAAAGTTGAATTTCTTAAATCAACTGCGCCATAAAATGGGTACACATTTTCAAAAATTACCGGACCAACCTCTGTTCGAGGAGTGCCTTTTTTTCTATTATATAAGTAGTGCCAGGCAACCTCATTGAACTTCCATTGTACGGAGGCCTGAATAGAAGTAAACTTTTCTTTTATGACATTCTCCATCTCAAGGTTAAATTCATCAATATAAACCTGTAGGAGTTGCGCCAAATAAGGAACCGCTTCTTCTATGGATGAAAGGACTTTTTCATCAAATTCATGCTTCCCCTGCGTATAAATGCCCAAGACCCCCAAAGGTTTTCCGTTCAAGAAAACAGGCTTTAGCGCCAGAGAGCAAACATTGTACGGTCTGAAAAGATCGAGCATTTTCATGTCATCTTTTTCTTCGTTTATATTTTTTGAAAAGAAAAACATCGGGTTAGAGGCATATCCTTCAGCTTCAGCTTGAAATCGGTCAGGGCTAAGCCTTTTTTCTCCCCAAACCGATGCCAATAAGCTAAACCTTCCTTTTTCATAGGTGTACACCATTTTATTGTTGACCCGATAGAAGGGGAATAACTCAAATTCGATATGATTGTCATTCACCAGCATCTTTAGATACTGGATCAGGTTGCTGTAATTTTCAATTTCATTATCAGGCGTGTGCAACACCCAGCTATTTTTGATGTTTTCCATTGCATACCGGCAAGTTTCGTCTGTAATGGAAACAATGGAGATACCGCTGAACGTAAAAAGGTCCAAAGGTAAAATATCTTCTAGGATTTCATAACCGTCTCCTTCATTTAAACGGGTATAGAGCATCTTTAAATCAAGCTGCGGTAGCCCATCTTTTGGATTTACTTCAACAAACCGATTATCGATATTAACATTAAAGTACCTTTCCACCCCGGTTTCCGGATCCGGGACAGTGGAATAGGCAGCCCTGCTGATAGGAACGTGGAAATTATAAAGCTTTTCAAGAATAAAACCATAAAGTAGTTGCAGGCTTTCTTTTCGATAAATCTCGGGGCTTTTGGAAAAAAAATCATTGCTGATGCCACCATCCGGTTTCTGCAAGTACCTGTAGAGGTGATCGGTGCCATAGACAATTTTAGGGTACAGGGGAAAAGCAAGACCCCAGGCTATATCCGTTTCTCCCTCCATGAGCGGGGAAATATAGGCATGTATGCATTCGAATAACCTCCTGTATTCCGGCAGTTTTGCTAATGAGAATGGTTTTTTTGACAAGGAGTCGCGTTCAAGCTCAGCCAGGATTTGTTTGTAAAAATGCGTCTTTACGGTCTCATCTTCCTGAATTCTTCTTTTAATATGGTCAATTAATGGTTGAAAAGAAATAGCCGAATCCAACGGAAGATCATAAGACATGTTTTTGGAAACATCAAGCAATTTCTTTTTCATGGTAATAAGTTAAAAAATAGACACTTTGACAAATAATTGGCATTCAGTACTTTGAGCTGGTAATTTACAGAGCAGTTATAATTGTTCAAAATTTATTGGAGTGAACATTTTAGAATGACAAAAAGGGAAGATCGGTGGCCTTATTTCCGACCGGCGTTCTCCAATTCATTCCCTTAAGTTTCCTTTGCACGGGTTTTTCGATTACCCCCAACCCCC
>CAMPJM010000696.1 GCA_946886805.1 uncultured Flammeovirgaceae bacterium
TACAAGATGCTCGTTTAACGACCAAGCTATTCTCAACAGACTTAAATACCACCGCCACCGTGGTCCTGTGTCCCCACAGACTATTTTTTAGAACCCTGGCCATTAAAATAAAGACTTCCGAAGTTTGGCACATTATAGCTTCATATTATATTTTTGGCACCTATGCATCAGAAAACATCTGCGGTATGGAAACAAAACTTCGGAAGTCTAGGAAAGAATACACCGCCGTAGCATGTGTTCCCGCGACCACTTTTTATGCAGTAAGGTTTATCCTTGAATAAAAATATGACATCAATAAATAAATATTCAACCCACTACAAATCATATAGAACCGCAATTTCCCTATATTGTATTCTAAAACACAAAAGAAAGGAAAATGTATATTATAAAACCACTTGGCCTACTATTCTTCCTCATTTGGTGTAATGCTCTCAATCTCTATTCCCAGGAGTTAAAGGTTAGTGAGAACGGCAAACATTTTATTGATAGCGATGGGGAGCCATTTTTCTGGCTAGGAGATACAGCTTGGGAATTATTCCATAGACTGGATAGGGATGAAGCTGATAAATATCTGGAAGACAGAGCTTCTAAAGGCTTTACCGTGATACAGGCTGTTGCTTTAGCCGAGTTAAACGGCCTTGAAGATCCTAATGCTTATGGAGAAATACCTTTGAAAAACAATTTTCCGGCTACTCCTAATGATAAATATTTCGATCATGTTGATTATATAGTCAACAAAGCAAACTCACTCGGGATGTACGTAGGCCTGCTTCCTACCTGGGGAGATAAATTTAATATAAAATGGGGAAAAGGGCCTGAAATTTTCACTCCTGCAAATGCTAAAAGTTATGGTGAGTATTTGGGAAAAAGATACAAAAACAAAGATGTAATCTGGATTTTGGGTGGCGATAGAAATCCTGAAAACGAAAGGGATTACGCTATTATCAGAGCGATGGCAGCTGGTTTAGAAAGTGAACACAACGGAACACAATTAATGACTTATCATCCTCAGGGCGAAAGTAATTCTGCTGTTCTTTTCCCAGATGAACCATGGCTTGATTTCCATTTCTTTCAATCGGGCCATGGAGCAAGAAATTTGCCTAATTACCGCTTCAATCAGAAAAACCTTAGCGTAAAGCCTCTAAAACCTACTTTGGATGGCGAACCAAGGTACGAAGATCATCCTGTGGCCTGGAAACCAGACTCTTTGGGCTGGTTTGATGATTTCGATGTGAGGCAGGCGGCCTATTGGAGTATGCTTTCCGGTGCTGCCGGGCATACCTATGGAAACCATAATATTTGGCAAATGTGGGACGAAGGTCTGGAACCCATTTCATGGGCCCGCACAAACTGGAATGAAGCGCTTCAACAAGACGGGGCTGCGCAAATGGGTTATATGAAGCAGTTATTTTTAGCACGTTCCTGGTTTAAGCTAGTTCCCGACCAATCACTGATCTTGAATGAAAATAAAGAAGGGGCAGCTTATCAAATGGCTGCGATCTCAAATGACGAAAATTTTGCATTAATATACACTCCTTTTGGCAAAACTATATCAACAGACCTCAACCGGATTTCCGGAAAAACCATCAAGGCTTGGTGGTTTAATCCAAGAGATGGGCGAATATTAACCATTGGGGAATATTCTGACAAACAACCAATGGATTTTACCCCTCATGCCAGCGGCAGAGGAAGTGACTGGGTGCTGGTTCTTGAAAATAAAGCAGAAAACTTAGCAGTGCCTGATAGAAGATAATAATTGTATTGTTACGTGAATCACCAAGTCTACAATATTTCTGTAGTAGCTTTCAATTTCTAAATTTCAATTAAATCGGCAAAGACTGAATTTTCCCCAAATTTCCTCTCATTTGCCGGAGTATCATATACTATTATCAGTCTCTTCTGAGAATTTTTGTTGTCGTATAATTTTATCCCCTCCGCTTTATCAAATCCTTCCTGATGCGGGATGTTCTTCAAAAAGACCAAGTTTTCTGGTCGAACTACAAGATTCGCAGAATTCATTCCACCGATCCATCTATATAAAGCCATATCCGCTTTCAATTCCATGGTAGGCCCAGCCAGAATGATGATATCATCACCGTCTATGCATAGTTCCCTTATTCCCAGGCCATCAAGATCAAGAAAGTATTTGTTATATTGTGTATTGCTTTCATTAAAGGCTTTAAGCGTCAATGGTTCAGTTTCGCGGGAATCATCTAAGGCTATTTCCAAAATAACAGCCCATCCTCTTAAAACTGGCCCTCTTAAACCGATGAACATCCTTTCTTTCCGTACGGCAAGACCTTCGATATCAAAACCATTATCTTTTCCTGGAATAGGAATGAAATCTTTTATATGCTTATCCATCTTTAGCAGATCCATTAGCACATTTCCATTTTCATCGCCTTTTAGTTGAGCTGCTGTAAAATATTCACCTGGCTTTTCAGGGTTCTCCTTCCTTTTTACAAGCATTAGCGATCCTTCCTGATCTGGATCTTCTTCAAAAGGAATACGGGCAATTAAGTATCGATTAGGGTCACTTGATACTTTTGCCAATCTCCTAAGCTGCTTTTCATCGCCTCCTTTTTCAAACTTTACCCTTTTTCTTTTTAAACTATGAGAGCCAATAAACCATAAATAATTATCACAAAAACTAATTCCCTCAACATCAACCTCTATTTCTTTGGAATAAAGGTTTATGAAAGAAGAAAAAGAAAAACTTCTATGCCGTCCATAGCTTCCGTCATCTTGCAAGGTGAGCCTTTCAATACCTGTGGATTCATCACAAGCGAGCCAGAGGTCGTTATTTAGACGCATCACAGAAGATAAGCCGTCCCTTACTTTTTTTCCACATGCGTTTAGATGGGAAGGACCAAAATTAAGCGCTACCTTTTCAAATTCTTTTGAATTGTTCATATCTATGTTGTTCTTCTTTTTTTAAATTATTAAAGTTTCGCAGCAACCCGTTTTGTCACCCCGAATGCTTTCGGGGCTTCAAAAGGCAAAAATTCCGCCAAAACTACATACTGCCTTTCATTAACCACGGGTTGAAACCCGTGGCTAATCATGTTTGACCCCGCTGGG
>CAMPJM010000697.1 GCA_946886805.1 uncultured Flammeovirgaceae bacterium
TTTTAAACTGTTTTAGCAGGGTTTCCAAATACTGTTTCATTATCCCTTACATCAGCAATAACGACAGATCCGGCTCCAATGCGGGCATTTTTTCCAATAGTAACTCCTGAAACTATTGTAACGCCAGATCCAATGAAGGCATTCTCTTTTATTATGACGCCCGAATTAATTATACTGCCACTTCCTATCTGTACGAAATCGCCAAGGTCTGCTTCGTGGTCTATCACTGAACCAGTATGAAGAATGCAATGATTGCTAAGCTTCACCGAGGTACCTAAAACTACTCTGGCGTTGATAAAATTCCCATGGCCTATTTGAGAGCTTTGTGGAATAATTGCCGATTCATGGACTGCATTTACCGGCATCACTTTCCTTTTCTCCTTGAGGACTTTTACAACTCCTTTTCGGTATTTTGTTTCGTCAAGGGCAACAAAAGCCTCGCATTTTTTCCCAATATATTTTAGAAGACCCTCATCATCTATCCCGCCCATAACCGTCACCTGATCTATTTCTGTACCGTGTAAGGCCTTATTATCATCTAAAAAACAATAAGTTACCACACCATTGCTTTTAAATATTTCTAATGCTGCTTTTCCTAAACTTCCGGCACCAAATATTATAACAGGATTATCCATATCTTCTATTCTAATTTAGCCACAAAGGTAGTGTGATATAGTGAAATGTACAAGAAATGCCCAATGCTCTGCTTTTATATAAAGGGGTTTGCAAATTAACAAGTTAGGTATTTGTACGAATTCAAATTTGATAACTAAAAATCATTGAAAATGAGGATTTTAATTTCACCTCACCCTTGCCCTCTCCTAAAGAGAGAGGGTTGAAATGGTCTAATTTTCAATGATTTTTATCAATTAATACTCAATTAACACAGCACGTTAAGTTTAGGCAAAAATACAGATCGTAAACCAATTTCGTTTACTTAAGCTTTTTAAACCTCATCCTATTCCTTCTCCAAAAGAGAGAAGAGCCAATGACCTTAACTAAACCACATTAGATTACAAATTCGAACGCTGTTTTCTAAGAACATACTCAACCAAGGGGTTATTTACGGTTATCAAATACACCAAAAACGGTAAAAAAGCGATTTTGTACCGCATTAAACTTCCAAAATTCGGAGCGGCAAAAGCTAAAACGGTGGCCAATATGGCAATGTAAAGTATCGCCATCATCACCATATAAAAGTATTTGCTTATTTTTAACTGATTAATCCTCCATAAAGCTCCCAAGAACAAAATAAACAACAAGGTATTTTCAATGCCCACAAAAAATTGGAATAAACTATTCGCATCGAATATTAAGGGACGAAATAATCCCGAAAAAAAAGCCAGCGGAAAGTTTCTGACAAAAGAGCCCAATTCAGGTTTCAATTCTGAATAATGGATATAACCCTTTGTTGGTATCGTTCCATCTATTAAATACCAGTCATGGTTCCTTATAATTTCCGCAAGAATATTCTCAAGGTTAAGAAGGGGGTGTAAAAACGAAAGTGGCAAATAGAAAACAACAAGCAAAAGCAACGACAATATGAACTGTAGGAAATACCTATTTTGTATGTAAAGCCATTTCCCTTTTAGGTAGACAATAGCAATGCAAACCAGCGATAACGGTATTAAAACTGCAGCATAATAAAACTTCAACTGCCAAATAATCAAAAGAAGGAAAACAGAGATTATGATACCGCTTAATTTGACACTCTTTTGCTCGAGCAGGTAGGGCAGGTATATTGCCAGGCACAGAGACAAACATCCCATTATTACAGGTTCTTTCAAAACTCCCGAGCTCCAAAAAACCACTGATGGATAAAATAGAAAAGCAAAAACTGCGGGTTTTATTAATTTGGGAAAAGCAGTACTTAACAAGTCGGTAAGTTTCCACATCCCGAAAAAACTGAAAAGAGAGAAATATAAACCCGAAAGCCAATAATTTTTGCAAGTAATTATGGTCGGCAGGCTTAGTATTTTCACAAAAAAGAGTGCTCTGGGCTGATGGGCATAATTTAGCCCCCGCACGGAACTTTCAAGTAAATTTTCAATATAAACGGCTGGAGATTTATAAGCCAAATCAGCTAGGGCCGAAGCATCCTCAAAAAAAAGAAAAGTGTCACCACTATCGTAATAATAGCGATAAATCAAGCCTAAAATTAAACCAGTGAATAATTTAAAGAAGAGTGCGGGTAAAAAATATGGTTTGATTGAAGGGTTACGGAGGCTTTTATACCAGAAAAAAACAATAGAAGTTATCAGGGAAATGTTTATAACTCCAATCAGAAAGTCCATCAATTGTAAGATTGTTTCAACAATGAAGTCCCGATATTACATTCCAAACATTTCCTCAGACTACAAAAATTATTATTAATTTCTATTACACCCTGGGAATCGAATCCATTTTTAATGTTAAACCCAAACCCTTTCCACAAACGCGTAATTCTATTATTTTCCGCAGGAAGATTTTGCATAAAGTCCAGGGCCCGGTCAATATAATCCTGCTCATCGTGCACATGCCCATAGGATACCAAAAGCGGAATAACGGTGTTGATAATAATATTTTCCACACTACTTTTTCCCAGACCTATAACCGTTCTCGCTGACTTTTTGCCAAAATCATAATGATCGTGCCAATAATCAGAAGAGTTCACCTGTAGAATTTTGAACAGATTTTTATAATCGGCTTCTTCTTTAAAAAAAGAAAATAGAAAAGGGAGCTTATGAAGTAATGCTGCAAATTGAGCAATTCTTACAGGAGGAAAATTAGCCGGCCTCATCCTTAAATACCGCCATTCGTGCTTTTCTAATTTTTTGGTCACCAGGGAATATTTGTTAACCAAAAACTCATACTCTGATTTCAATAAGTTCATGTACGGATCAAGTCCTTCCTCCTGCAAGAGACCCGCCTGTCCAAAGAACAATGCTTCCAGATGCACCAGCTTCGATTGCTTTTGCATAATTTTTAGCGGCACAGCCTCACTCAACTTAAAAAAGGCCTGGCTGTTAACTTTAAATCCAAAATTTTGAGCAAGAAGTTGGTAAGAGGTCTTTTCCCAATCATTTTGATTAAGCACTAATA
>CAMPJM010000698.1 GCA_946886805.1 uncultured Flammeovirgaceae bacterium
CATAGTAGCTATGGATCTTAAACACATTTTGTTCCTAATCATCTTTCTATCTCTTCATCAGTCGCTGTTTGCCCAAAGAACTTCGAATGGTAGATATTATTTAAATGAAAATTTTAATGATAATGGCCAATTTTACATGGTAACGAAAAAAGAAAAGATTGACACAATTGGGTTTTTTAACCTCGGAGCAGATAGTACTATTTACCTTCAGAAAACTGTAAAAGTTGATTCACTTTATCCCTATAAAATTAACGGTTCCATTGTCGGTTTAATTGAGCAAAAAAAAGATACTTTGAAATTCGAGTCTTGGTTTACAAAGCCTCGCAATAACGATCTAAAAGATACTATCTCCGGTGCCGAAGTAGATCTAGAAGATACTCTGAAATATCTATTTATTGTTGAAAACTGGGACCAAACCTGGAGACGCCATGGGAAATTAGATGTTAATTTTAGGCAAAGACTTTTTGGAGCGACCTCTATTCCTTTTAGGGTTGATGAAGATGGTAATTCAGAAGCAAATTTTTTAAACGCTAATATTACCTACTTATGGATACATGGTGCTACGCGATTTTATAAAAGTAAATTTGTTAGTCCTTTTAGCATCGCATGGGGATACGGGCCATACTTAGGTGTAAGCGTCGTTGACAATGCAGATAAAACCTCTAAAAATTTTCGCCCA
This sequence comes from uncultured Flammeovirgaceae bacterium, assembly GCA_946886805.1. Next base: position 680 of record CAMPJM010000698.1, read on the forward strand.
AATATAGGAGGGAATTTAGTGGGGGCTCTTGGCGACTTAAGTATTATCGCAGCAATTGGTGCCGAGGCAAATTTTTATCCTGGCGAAACCTTCTTTAACCCCTACATAGGATTTGGAGTTGGATTTAAGCTTGTTCCTCTAGGAGCTCCAAGTAAACCAAAATAGGCTTTGACACTTAGGTTCTAGAACGGCAAATCGTCTTCTTCAGAGTATAATGTACTTACAGTTTTATAAATATCCATGTTATTATAGTTGGTTTTTATCAATTAGCGTACCAACTGATGTTTGTTCTCCAACCATTCGAAAAACCTATTTTCATACGTTTCATTTGCACCTAAAGCAAGTACGCTCCTTATTTCTAAACCTGCCTCAGTGAAGTTTATAATTTTTATTTTTTTCAAATCGTGGTCTAAGGTTTCAATTGGTTTAGTTGTATAAAAATTTCCACCTAGACCAAATTTAAAATTAAATAATGTGGGGGAAAATTCTTTCCACGCGTTTAATTCAGTATGTATTAGTCCAGCATTTTGAAGTTTTGCGAGGTTGCTGTAAGAAAATCCGACAGGAGACAATGCGTTATTCCCGGGATCACCAAAAGGTTCTACAATTACGCACACATACTCCCTCATGTTATTAAATGAAAAGCTAATATTGCACAGTTTCTGAAAAAGCTGGGCAGTATATTGGCTTAGAAGAGAAAGTATATTGATCGACTGAGGACTGAAGCTACCTGGCTTTCTTATTTCGCCGGCTAATATTTTAGATAGAAATAGCTGAATGTCTTCATTTGATTTTTGTTCAGCTATTCTGGAAAACATAGAGAGCCAATCTTCGTCTATTTCATTTGAAGAGTCTTTCTTGGGTGGTTCATCTTTGAGTTCATTAATCGCCTTAGCCACAATAATTTCTCTATTAATTTGTTCCTTAAGAAGTTTTTGGCCGAAGTGGTTGACTGTTCTTTCAATTAGCTTTTCATCATTACCAAATTTTAAAGCAGCAGCTTCTCCCGCCTTTTTTGTCACCAGACTTAGTGCGTTAGCTTCTGTTCTAATTTTTTGAGATTTAGCTTCAAAATAAGCAACGGGAACGTCTATTGCACCAGTAATTAAACTTTCAATTGATTTCAATAGGCTCTTTTTTATTGCTGGAGGTAACGGAATCCCATCTACATAGCTTGCTAAGTCTGTGATTCCTTCTGGAAAAAAACTGTTTTCTTGATCACTCATTAATTTGCATAGTTTGGTAAATGACATAGCCTTGCGACAATATCAAGGTATTTAAATACGACATATTGAAGGAAAGATTGATCTAAGTTAATTTAAATAATGAATTAAATAGCATTCTTGGTGGGGATTTTGAATTCCTGCAAACTATTTCAGGGGAAATGGGCCTTAAGCCCTTCATCAGTAGATTTAACTTTTTATTGGTCTACTCAATCATTGTAGGTGGCATACCACCCAGTCCCACCACGTCTTCATTCATGAAGCAGAGGATTCAGAAATTTCGGGGTGCTAAAAAATCGCCCTCAAGATGTTATTTGCTAACGACCATCTTTTCTAAAGCTAAAGTGGACACAAAGGTGTAGCTAGGAAAAATTTTGGAAATAATAGATATTGTTCTTGTATTAATTCTCAGCATACTTTACCAGCAACTCGTCTTCATAGTCAAAAATTGTTAATGCGTATTTTATTCGATCAAATTTTCCGACATTATCAATATTTGTCTCGATATAGTAAGTATCATTTATTGATACCGGCTGCCTTAAGTTACTTTCGGTTGGGTCTTTCGTTAGACTGATTCGGCTACCCAACTCAGAAGTAAAAAAAGTTTCGGGCTGACGGTTAAATAGTTGCCTAAACACTTCAACATATAATTTAGATACTTGATTGACTTCAATTCGCTGATCGAAGAAAATCGCATATTCCAACTTTTTATGCCGGGGATCTTCGGCTTCAAATATATTTATTTCGTCTTTCGTCTCATCCCACTCAATTTCAATTTCAGGATATTCCCAAACTTTAATAAAGCGTTCAGCCATATTTTTAGACCGAGCTTCAATTTCATTCTTGCCCCATCTATCCAAATTTGCAAGATATCTATTTAACCATAATCTACTATCCCTATAACCACCTTCACTTAAATCGCGCTTTTCTATAAAAGTCTTGTTTCCAAGTTTTCCGTTATTGCCCGATAAGGTGAGGTTACCTATCGTATGAAGATAGTTTTCCTTTATATGATTAAACTCCTCTTTATTAAGATCGTCTTTCCATTTAGGATCTGGATTCTGAGGAAAAATATGTTCAATAGTAATATCTAAATTTTCATCATATACCACACGTTCTGTGTTCTTAAAGTTTTCTAGCTTTTCAAGTAAATAGGTGCGATTTTTGGATTTAATGTT
>CAMPJM010000699.1 GCA_946886805.1 uncultured Flammeovirgaceae bacterium
CTACACCCGAGCGTCCCGCTCTTTTTAATTTTTAACCCTCTCCTGCAGCTAATTCTTGAGCGGGAGCTCAGACCATTTAGGACTGTTCGATACATAATAAACGTCCGTAAAAGGATTGAAAATCACCTCCTCATAAATTAATGGTATGGTGCTGATGCCGTTTGTGGTTAATAATCCAAATCTGTTGTTTCTGCCTATCAAAACAAACCCATTATCAAGATCGGTAATAATATCGTATTTTGGATAAATAAGAATCCGCCCATCTACATCAGCTAAACCTTTTTTTGAGCTTTTTTCAATGATAAAGCGACCTGATGCTTCCCGGTAAACACTATCAAAAGCAACATCCAAAACCTCATTCCCATCCTTATTAACAAGACCGTATTTGTTACTTTTCATGACAACGGCATGTCCGTTTTTAAAGGGAAAAACCTGATCATACAACGGCTGTACAAACAAACGCTCTATTCTATCTACGAAGCCCCATCTGCCAAGTAATTTAACTGCTGCCATATCTTCATGAAAACTCCCAATAGCATCATATCGATTGGCAATTCTTAAATCGCCGTTGATGTCAATAAAGCCAAATTTATTGTCTATTTTAACGCCTATAAATTCATCGCCCATCGGGTACATTTCCTGGATTGGGTTCGACAGGCTCAGTTTCACCTTCCCTTCCTTGGTAATAATTCCCCAATGGTTATCCTTTTTAAATAGATAAATTGTATCATTCTGGAGCGGTGAGATTTCGTCATACTCCGTGGTAAGCAGGCGCTTTCCCTCCGGACTTATTAATCCGAATTTTCCCAGCGGCGTTTTTTCAAGAAAGCCGTGATTTAAAGGAATAAATTCGTTTGTAGTAGAAAAAATTTCCCCTCTGCTTGTGCTGGTAAGGCCGCTCTTATTTTCATGACGAAAAACATAAATATCATCTACCAGGTACTGTAAAGAATCTTTACGGGGTTTAATGAGCCATTCCCCATTTCTATTTATAACGCCGTCTGAATTCATATAACGGGCTATGGATCTGCCATCAATAAAAGGATCTACATTATCATACTGATTGGGAATGCTTTTTTCACCCTGATAATTAAAAAATCCCCAACTGTTGTTTTCGAGAAATGAAAAGTATCCTTGATTGCCTATACCCATGGCCGTACAATCTTTTTTAAACAGCACCTCCCCGCTGAATTGTAACACATGCCATTCAAAAGGGATTTTCTCATCAGAATATTTTCCAATTAAATAGTCCTTTCCCAAAAATAAGGTGTCATAAATGATTGGAATGGTAATCTTTCCGCCGGCATTTAGAATTCCATATTTTTCGTTTTCTTTGGCGACGATATATTTATTTGGCAGTGGATATAATTGCCATGGATTTAAGGTAGTTAATAAATTTCCTTTCTTATCTGCCAAGGCTTGTGAATCACCCGATTTTACAAGGAGCAAGTCTTCTGAAAGAGGGGATAGCGTGTCGAATTCTAACTTTTGGATGAAGTTATTTTCGCCATCGATAACCTTCCATACCCTTGGAGGCAACCCGCTTACGGTTTTGTCTTTGTTAATCCTTATTTTTTCATAAACGGGATCTATAATTTCATTGCCATTATTGTCAGCAATCCCCAGTCTTCCTTTTTTTTCAATAACAGAAAAGTTCTTTTCAAGATTAAAACTAGCTGCTGATTCATAAATAACCTGCCCGTGGAGGAAGGTTGAAGAGAAAATAAACGTAAGGAAAATAAAAAGAGATGTAGTAAGCTTTATGCGCTTTGCAAGGTGCATAAATTTAATTGAAATTAAGTAGATCAAGGTTGGGTTATATAATAAATTCTAAAACTTTTTCCTGCTCGAATTTAACGTTTAAATTATACAACAAATTACTTTAGGCTATATAATTTACAACTCAGCGGGAAAAAGTTCTACTTTTTTGCTGTACTTGCTGGTTCTTCTAAATTAAACAAATTATTAAGCAGGCCAATTAGATTTTCTGCCTCACCTCTTTTACAAGCAGCCTTTAATTGCAGGACAGGCAACTTAATCACCTTTTGCATCATACTTTTGGTAATTTTTTCTATTTTTTCTGCTTCAGCTGGGTTAAGGCTTTTCAAATGCCTGGAAATTTCTTCCATACGTATTTCTTCCAGCGCATTTTTTAGCTTATGAATAGTTGGAGAAACTATCATTTCTTTTGACCAATCATTGAAATCAACAATTGCTTCCGCTACTATTGCTTCTACTGATGGAATTGAATCTATGCGTTTCTTTAAAGCTTCTGTAGCCCTACTTTTAATGTCATCAATATTATAAAGAAGTACCCCCGGTAATTCTTCTACATCAGGTGTAATACTTCTCGGCACCGCAAGATCTATTAAAAATTTGTGTGTGAAAATAGCGGCGTTTTTTAACTGATTTTGGGTAATAAGAGGAGAAATCATGTTCACTGATGATACAATTATATCAAATGAACCAATTGATTTATGAATTTCTTCGAAAGGGATGGTATCATAGCCACACTCAGCAGCTAAGTTTTCTGCTTTTGAATAAGTCCTGTTGGTGAGATAAACTCCCGACTTTATAAAAGAAGTTAAGTTTTTACAAACATCTTCACCAATTTCACCTAGCCCACAAATAAGAATTTTTGGGTTTTCAATCTCAGCAGTGAATGAAACAATCATTTCTGTAGCTGCAAAAGAAACTGAGGCAGCACCATCTCTGAAAGCGGTTTCCTGCACTACTTTTTTATTGGTGAAGAAAATAGTATGCAGCAATCTGTGTAAAAATGGGCTCGCCAGATCTTCATCAGCTGTCCATTGATATGCTTTTTTTACCTGATTAGAAATTTGCATATCCCCAATTACCTGCGATTCCAAACCGATAGCGACTCTGAAAAGGTGAGTCACAGCCTCGTCCTGGTTGGTAATATTCACAAAGCTATCAGTATATTCAGAAATATTGTCCAAGCCCTTATGAATCCCAATAAGTTTTATTATATCAGCACTCTGGTCTTGCTCTGACGAGTAATAAATTTCTGTTCTATTACAGGTAGAAAGAATTAAAACATCGGTAAAATCGGTAAATT